>JAFTPW010000434.1:0-4596 GCA_017463075.1 Clostridia bacterium | reverse complement strand
TGTGTCTGAATATGCATTTAGGAAAAACAAAGCTGACAGCACTTTTGACCGCTGTTGTACTGGATATTATTCAGCTTCTCACAATGAAGTGAAGTTTTGATGTGGATATCATTCTGCTGAGAATGGTCGGTGCATGTGCGGGCTGGCTGGTCGGCTGTATTATCGGCGGCGCAGTCAAAATGATTCGGGAAAGACTGAAACCGGAGCCTGCCGTATTGCTTCAATAAGAAAACAGAGTCGGGTGTGAAAACTCGGCTCTGTTCATTTTTTACACCACTGTGTACGTCTCATGTTCCCGCTCCACCAATCCGAACGCGATCATCTCACGCCGGATGGTGCAGTAGTCGTCGTTGTACTTCACGATGTGCTCGTTGATCTCCTGCTCGGTGTAGGATTTGCCTGTCTCCAGCGGCTCGAGGATGTACTTCAGCACGACTTCACGCTTTTTCCGCTGTGCGGGCAGTGCCTTCAGGCGTCCGTATTCGAAAAACGCGTCGATCACGGACTGCTTGTATTTCGTATCGTCGTCGAGGGCGGGAAGGGTTCCGATGAGGTCAATGAGGGTCTCGCCGAGGATATCCCGCTTCACGGAGTAGATCATATAAAACTGCGTGCGGTGGCATTCGACCAGACCTGCGGCTTCGAGCTTTTTCAGATGATGGCTCACGGTCGCGCTGGTGAGGTTCAGGCGGCTCGCGATCAGCTCGACGTACGATTCGCCCGCGATGAGCATCCGCACGATGGCAAGCCGGGATTCGTCCCCGAGTGCCTTGAAAATTGCGGCAGCGTCACGTTCCATCAGTGATCCTCCCACGGGGAATCCTCGTACGTCCACGTATCAAAGTCCGCGGAGCCGTTTTCCTTCCACCATGCGCGCCACTCCCGGCAGATGGCGTAGACGGTACCGAGGATGATGCGGTCATCGAATGCGGTCTCCGGCTTTCCGGCTTCTTTCGCGGTATTCAGATTCCCGATATGCTTGTCGATGAAGGCATTATGCAGGAACCAGTTCGTGTGCGCATACAGGATGAAGGCGAACTTTTCGTCCTCCGGGAGCGTTTCGATCGTATCGAGATACGGCGTGAGAACCTCGGTGTGATTTCTGAGGATATTTTCCCGCCGCGCGATCTGATCCTTCCATGTCGCCTGATTGAATCCCATCGCGGCGAAGGTTCCGCAGTGCTCTGCCATATGCTTCTGGATGGCGAGGGCTTTCTTCTGCATTCTGTCGTCCTTCGAGAGGGATTTCATCTGTTCCGCATAGCCGTCCGCGTATCTGTTTGCGGTTTCGACCATGTACGTCCGTGCGGCAGAGGCTTTCGGATATTCCGCCGCGTCCTTCGGGAGATAATTCTGTGTCATTTGCAACACCGTCCTTTCTTGAGTATTATTATACTCATCTAAATACTGTTTGTCAATAGCTTTTAGATAAAAATCTAAATAAATATTTTGATGCGCATCGAAACGCGTCTGCACAGAGACAGAAAAACGCCGCATCGTGGGAAGAAAAGTCCACACAATGCGGCGGATTCGGATTATTCGATTTCGGTGCGGATGGTGAAGCGGTCGGGAAGATTGAAAATTTCCTGTTTCAGGAAGAGCGGATAGAAATACTCATCCTTCAGCCGTTCAAATTCGAGCCATTCAAAGGAATGGGTATGCCGTCCTTCGGTGGAGGAGAAGGTTCTGCCGCGGTTCAGCAGATCGGTGCCCGAGATATCCATCAGAAAATAGATACAGAGCTCGTGGTAATCCAGGTGATCCACATCCTCCGTGAAGAAAGCCTGATTCAGCCAGAGCGGGCGGACGATAGCGGGAGTGATATTCAGCTCTTCCTTGATCTCTCTCAGCACGGCATCTTCCGCGGTTTCTCCGAGTTTCACTCTGCCGCCGGGGAGATAATAATACGGGGACCGTTCGTCGTGCATGGCGAGGAGTCTGCCTTCTGAGAGGATGACGGCGCAGACTCTGTAATTGAATTTCCGGTTTCCGGAAGTATAGGAGATATCCATTAAAATGTCCTCCGGGGATAAAGCAGAACAGGCACAGCATGGTGGATACTGTACCTGTGGTGTGATTATGGCGTATTGATTCAGTCGATAACGGTGATGGACTTGATGACGACGTCTTCGCGGGGTCTGTCGTTCTTATCGGTAGCGACGCCTGCGATTTCGTCAACGACTTCCATACCCTCGGTAACCTTGCCGAATGCGGCATACTGACCGTCGAGGTAAGTGGAATCGGCGTGGCAGATGAAGAACTGGGAGGAAGCGGAGTCATAAGCGCGGCTTCTTGCCATGGAGATAACGCCGCGGGTGTGGGAGATGGGGTTATTCCAGCCGTTGACGGAGAATTCGCCCTTGATCTTGTCCTTCGCACCGCCCATACCGGTACCTTCCGGGTCGCCGCCCTGGATCATGAAGTCCTTGATGACGCGGTGGAAGATGAGTCCGTTGTAGAAGCCGTCGTTGGCGAGCTTTGCAAAGTTCTCAACGGTGATGGGAACGGCTTCCGGATAAAGCTCCAGCTTGATAATGCCGCCGTTTTCCATTTCGATCTGTACCATGACAGTTTCACCCAATTCTCCGATGTCACCGCTGCTTTCCTTATTCCCGGTGCACCCGGTCAGCACGATCCCGGCAAGCATCAGCACCGCCAGCATCATGGATAAACAGATTCTTTTCATACGGAGAGTTCCTTTCTTTTATAGAGATTTTATTTGTTGGTGGATATAGGAAGGGGGACGCGTTGACGCTTTTTGAAAAAAGCTTGGCAAAAACTTTCCACTGACAAGATTTCGGTTCACTACGGGGAGTGAGTTGATATAGTTTCGTCAGCTTCGGGGGATTTATTTGACTGCGTGCGTTTTTTGTTGATTATTCAGCGGTCTACGGGTACAATTGCGGATTGTACTTGAGGGTGCGATGCCGTTATATGGTTTCAGACCATCAGGAAATCGTTTTTGAGCTCACAGGGACCGCCGAGACCTCACTCCACGCAGTGAGTGTTTCGCCGTAGCCGTAGAGAATACCTTGATCTCGTTGCCTAAATCGTTCGTAGGTTTTGGCTCACGCGCGCCGGGGAGGATAACTTCCAATTTCGGTAGGGTTGATCCCTTGCGGTCAACCGTTGTAATAATTCCCGCCAGTCATCCCATCAACTCACCGCACATCCGTCTTTTTCATTATGCATTATGCATTCCGATTTATGCATTTCCCTTGAATTCTGCACGTCTGTTGGGGCAGTTGAGCTTATCGCAGAACATGCACGACTCGAAGCTGTGTTCGCTTTCGTAGTACACGCCGGAGCCGGATTTGAAGGGGATCATGAGCATGGAGTCGTTCAGCTGGACGCCGCACCGCTCCGCACCTTCGCCGAGGAGGGAGAACAGGGGCTTCTGGTTGGTGAGGTTCCATGTACGGAGCGAGCCGGGATTCATGGCGGAGAAGTGTTTTCCCTTGAAGTAATTTTCGCTGACGTACTGTCTCAGAGCCGCCGACGCGAGGTAGAGATACCGCACGGAGATGTCTTCCGCGACGCCTTGCAGGAGGATATCGTCCTGATTCTGGCTCCACACATGCAGTTCCGGGCCGCAGGTGATGGTATAGGCGTACACGGTGGGATTTTCGCGGTTCATGAGCGGACTGAGCTGTTCGGTGAGCAGGGTACATTCAAACCGGACGCCGGAGAGGATGGCATAATCTTCCTTCAGCTCGTCGATGGTCAGAGGGAGCACGTATGCCGATGGTTTTGCGATCGCTTCTGCTTCTTTGAGCAAATCATCGACTTCTCCGTCGTCGTTCGCCATTTCCCATTTTTCCAGCAGGGCGTTCTTTGCGTCATCGGGCAGTGCGAGAGGGAAATCCAGAGTGATCCGCACGCCGCCGCCGATTTTTTCCGTAAACATAACAGCCTCCATGGTTGGATTGTTTTCGATAGATATCTATATTGTAGCAGATATGCCGTCCGCTGTCAAGGAGATCAATGTTTTCCGGGGACTTTGCGGCGGTGTTTTTTTCGTCATTCCGGGCATACTATGGAAACAAATGAGTCAGAAAACGGAGGTGACGGGATGCGCTGGCAGTGGATTGCACTCGGATGCGCGGTCGGGTTTCTGTTCGCGGAGAGCGTCGGCAGAGTTGCGGCAGCGGTGATTCCGTTTGCGGCTGCGTATCTTGCGGCGAGGTTCGTGCGTCCGCTCGGGGTCAGGCTGGCAAAGCTCGCACGGATGAAGGAGGTGCCGTTCTGCGCGGTGTATGCCGTCCTCGTCCTGTTCGGCGCGGGATATGCACTCACGGTTCTGTCCGGAAGACTGCTCACGGAGCTTTGGCAGCTGATCGGGCGCCTGCCGGATGCCGCTGAGGACATCGCGGAGCTTCTCACGGGACTGGTGCATCTGCTCCCGTTTGCGGCGTCTGAGGAGCGTCTCGGTCAGTTCTACGGCATCGTGTCGCACGCACTCGAGGAGGCAGCCGCATTCGTCGGGAACAAGGGCGCGGAGCTGCTCGGTCAGGCGGTACAGAGCATCGGCGGCGGCGTGATGTCCGTGTTCATGGGCGCGGTCGCGTTCGTGTACCTGACGGCGGATCTGCCGGG
>JAFTPW010000433.1:0-6675 GCA_017463075.1 Clostridia bacterium | reverse complement strand
TGCAGTGCGCTGACGGTTTATGCACGGATATGATTTTGTCAGCTTCGGGTGATTTTTTTATGACTATGTGCGGGTTTGGTTTTTCGATAGCTTTCTACGGATGCAATTGCGGATTGCAGCTTAGTGTGCGTATACGAACTACTCCGTCCGAATTATCAGGAAACCGTAAGCGAGTTCGCAGGGACCGCCGAGACCCTGCTCACAGCAGCCGTGAAGCGATTGCGGAATTTCGTTATTTCGGGGTATTCTTGGTCTTGGCTCACGCGCGCCGGGGAGAATACCTCGATTTCGTTATTTGAAGGTATTCTTGGTCTTGGCTCACGCGCGCCGGGGAGTGATGACGTCATTTTCGTAGGGTCGACCCTTGCGGTTGACCGCTGAACAAACCTAAGTGATGCATATGTTCTCACCCACGCGTCGGTTCATGCCAACTCCGGCTTCACTGTGTCAGCAATTCCCGCCGATATCGGAGTAAATCTTCACTCTTTCTTCCAGCGTCGGGTGTGCGGTTTTGGTTTCGTCGGAGAACATGGAGTCGCGCACATCCGCGGAGGCGGCGATTTCGTGGCCGATCAGGGCGTAGGTTGCGGTTCTGAGGTGGGCGTATGCGGGATCGGCGAGTGCCTGACAGATGAAGGACTGACGCGGAGAGTTGATATCCTCGCCGGAGATTTCGTAAAGTCCCCGTTCTGCGCACAGATCCATGACGCGTCTGAGCTGTTCCTTGGTATTCCGGGAGGGCATATAGGTCACGGCGTCAAATCCGCAGTCGGCGAGGGTATCGAACAGTTCGGGAAGGTAATCGTCCTCGAACTTCTGCGCCTTTTTATCGCCTGTGGGAGATTCGCCGACGTCACCGAGGTACGCGTATGCGGAGATTGCGCCCAGCTTCTTTGCGAGAGCGGTGAATTCGCGGATGTTCATGCATTCCTCGGTCGCGTCCACGTAGAACTTTTCAACAAGGCTGGACTTGAGCACGCCGAGAATATCGAATTCGTAGAAGTTTTCGGGTGCGTCGATGAGCTTCTGACGGGTCTTTTCCGCCATTTTCTTACCGCAGAGGGTATCAATGAAGTCGCACGCCGCCGCTCTGTCGGGATATTTTGCGGTGATTTTCTTGGTCAGACCGTAGCAGATGTGTCTTTCGGTCACGCTTCCGCCTTCGTCTGCCATGGAAAGCGGGTACACGTCGGCATCGAAATCGAGCGTGATGCCGAAGGGTTCGGTGAGCGCGGTGATATTTGCGCACATCTTCCGGTTTCGTACATTTCTCTTTTCGCGCACAGTTTTCAGCACTTCCTCAGCCGCGTCGATGTTCTGATGCGGGATGCCGTGCATGGCGAGATACGCGCAGGAGCACTGGTCGGGGTTATTGATCTTTTTGCCGGTGAGAGGTGTGCCGTCAACGTTCACTCTGCACTCAAAACCGCAGGTGATGGGCATTTCCATGATCTCGCCGGCTTTGATGAACTCTCTCAGACCCGCAACGGAGTCGTGGTCCATGATGCCCGCGGTGCGGAGTCCGGCATTCCACGCATAGAACACCGCAGACGTAGGGGTATAGGGAGAGAAGGAATAGCTGGTGTGGATGTGGTTGTTGACGAAGATGCCCCGCTCGGGAGTTTCGATCTCGCCGGCGTTGATTTTCGCCTTGATTTCTGCCAGAGCCGCCAGCCGCTGTTCAGCGGAAACGTCGGTACGGCCGATCATGTCAAGAAGCGCGGTTGTTTCCATGGTTTTGCCCTTTCTGTTGTGATAAAAATTCTTAATTTCCGTCATAGCACACGAACAGCTTTTCATCCGGATCTTTTCCGTAGAAGAACCGGTATGCCGCCGTGTATTTTTCCCGTTTCTGCCGTGCCTCGTCGGAGTCAAAGCGGAAATTCTTCCGTCTCACGCCGCGGAGCATGACATTTTTCGGGGTATCCTCGGGGTCGATCAGCTCGGTGGCGTCGGTTTTATAGCCTTCCGCTTCGAGCTTGAGGAGTCTGAGGGCATCGGTTGCCGCCGTCGCGAGCTTCTGTCTGAGAATCGAACGGTCGGCGATGAAGTCCAGCTCGGGACAGTCCATATCGTTGTTGAGCCGGTGATGACAGCACGGCGTGGACAGAATCACATCCGCACGGTGACGGGACGCGAAGCTGAGCACGATATCGGTCGCGATGTCGCACGCATGCAGGGAGATGACAAGATCGGGCGCTCTCTCGGGTGTGAAGTCATCAATATTCATGCACAGAAACTCCATCCCGGTCATGCCCGCCGCCTTTGCAACGTCATTGCAGAAATCCATGACGCTCTGCTTGAGGTCCACGCAGGTCATTTTCACGTCCCGTCCGCAGACCGCGGTGAGCACATGATACGCCGCGAAGCTGAGATAGCTTTTGCCGCAGCAGAGATCGCATACGTAGAGAGTGCCCTCCCGGTTCAGCTTCTTTTCCGCCTCGACGATATACTCGGAAAACCGGCAGATCTGGCGGAATTTCGACTGTTTTTTATCGTGGATGCGGCCTTTTCCATCGGAAACGCCGAGCGCCTTGAGGAACGCTTCTTCTCCGGTCAGGAGGCGGTTCTTTTCCCGGTCGTTTTTCACTTCATTTTCCGTGGATTTCGCAGCCGCGTCGCCGATTTTTCCCTTTTTGAGGAGCGTGACCGCGCCTTTTTTCGAGATCATCACGGATGCGTTTCCGGTTTTATCGGTGAGATCGGCTTTTCTGTATGTATCGAAATACCGCTCAACGGCATCTTCCAGCCGATCGGCAGGCACGTTTTCCTGCGAAACTCTGCCTTCGGTGAGGGAGGTTTCAAACTGCACGACGGATGCGCCGCCGATCTGACGGAGAGTTCCCCTGCACTTGATGCAGTCACCGCCCGTGGGTGCATGGAACGTGAGGCTGACAAGGGTGCCCGCAGTCATACTCTGCTTCACGAGAGCGGCAAAGGAAGTGATTTTTTCGTTTTTCATAATTCAACAGACGGAGTATTATGATTCCGTTTTTTTGCTTTTCTTGAATTCGAATCTGCTTTCGGTTCCCTTGAAGATGCGCTTGATGTTGGGGATATGCTTGATGACGACGATGATGGCAATGCCGAGCGCGATGAACTCGATGAGGCTGAGGCCGGTGTTGTTCATGCGGTTGAGGATGAGCGGGAAGAGCATGGAGCAGAGCACGGAACCGAAGGAGATATACTTGGTGCACGCCACGGACGCGACGAAGATGACGAGGAGGATGCAGAAGATGCGCCAGTCGAGCATGAGAAGGAGGGATGCGAGACAGACGACGCCCTTGCCGCCCTTGAAGCGGTAGAACACGGGGTAAATATGTCCGATGAAGCATGCGAATGCTGCGATATACGCGGTGAGGTAGCCGAAGACGCACCATCCGATCATGACGGCGGCGACGGTTTTTAAGATATCGCCGAGGAAGGTGATGATGGCTGCCTTCTTGCCGTAGGTACGCATAACGTTGGTGAATCCGGCGTTGCCGCTGCCGTGATCACGGACGTCGTCGTGGTACATTTTTCCGGAAACGATGATGGCGGTATTGATACTGCCGAGGAGGTAGGGGATGCCGACATAGACGAGGATGAGTGCAAGGCTTGCCCAGAGAGGAATATTCTTCCAGTAGTAGCCGATCAGGCCGGTGAAGCCCATTTCATATTTCAAAAACAGATGCAGCATTATTTATCCTCTCCCTCGCCCTTCTGACGGATGATGAGTCTGATCGGAGTACCGCGGAAACCGAAGGTCTGGCGGAGGCAGTTTTCGAGATACCGCTGGTAGGAGAAATGGAACAGCTCGGCGTTGTTGCAGAAGATGACGAACGTCGGCGGAGCCACCTGTGTCTGGGTCATATAGTAAATCTTGAGTCGTCTGCCCTTATCGGACGGGGGCTGAACTCTGGCAACGGCGTCCGCGAGCACGTCATTGAGCATACCGGTGGAGACGCGCATATTGGTCTGGTTATGGACGTAGTTGATCTGTTCGAACAGCTTATCGACGCGCTGACCGGTCTTTGCGGAGATGAACATGATGGGCGCGTAGGTCATATAGGACAGGGAGTCGTAGATTTTCTTGGTGAAATCGTTGGTGGTATCGTTGGACTTGTCGATGGAGTCCCACTTATTGATGCAGATGATGGATGCTTTTCCGGCTTCATGCGCGATACCGGCGATTTTTTCGTCCTGTTCGGTGACGCCTTCATTGGCATCGACCATGAGAAGGCAGACGTTCGCTCTCTCGACAGCCATTTTTGCGCGGAGCACGCTGATCTTTTCGATTTTGTCGTCGACTCTGGACTGGCGTCTGATGCCGGCGGTATCGATGAAGTTATACTTGCCGTGATCGTTTTCGAAGTAGGTATCGATGGCGTCGCGGGTAGTGCCGGGGATATCGGACACGATGCATCTTTCGTCGCCGAGGATACGGTTGACGAGGGAGGATTTGCCCGCGTTCGGCTTACCGATGACGGCAACGGACACGGTATCGTTATCCTCGTCCTCTTCCTCGAAATCGCCGAGTGCGTCCAGGCATGCGTCAAGGACATCGCCGCTTCCGCTTCCGTGGAGGGAGGAAATCGCGATGGGATCGATATCGAAGCCGAGCTCATAGAACTCGTAGAATTCGGGCGCGACGTCACCGATTTTGTCGGACTTATTGATGCACGGAACGACGGGCTTGCCGGATTTCTTGAGCATGAGCGCGATATCCATGTCATCGGCAAGAAGGCCGGTACGGATGTCGCACATGAAAATGATGACATCGGCCGTATCAATCGCGACCTGCGCCTGTTCACGCATCTTCTTCAGAATGATGTTGTCCGTCTTCGGCTCAATCCCGCCCGTATCGATGACAACGAGCGTTCTGCCTCTCCATTCGGTTTCTCCGTAAATCCGGTCTCTCGTAATGCCCGGACAGTCTTCCACGATCGCACGTCTCTCGCCGATCAGTTTATTGAAAAGTGTGCT
Organism: Clostridia bacterium; assembly: GCA_017463075.1. Lineage (GTDB taxonomy): Bacteria > Bacillota > Clostridia > Oscillospirales > CAG-272 > UMGS1696. The sequence continues at coordinate 1,710 of JAFTPW010000433.1, read as the reverse complement.
CTTGCCGACATTCGGACGTCCGACAATCGCAATCACAGGCTTTGCCATTTTTCTGTTCTCCGTTTCTGTTATGTTAGGTTGTTAGTAAAGAGGAGTACGGGTCGCTTTTTGAAAAAAGCTCCGCAAAAACTTTAGACTGACGAGGTGCAGTGGTCTACGGGGAGTCAGTTGATATGATTTCGTCAGCTTCAGGGGGATTTTTTATGACTATGTGCAGTTTTGATTTTTTGATAGCTTTCTACGGGTACAATTGCGGATTGCAGCTGAGGGTGCGCAGACGAAATATTCCGTCCGGATTATCAGGAAACTGTACGCGAGTTCGCAGGGACCGCCGAGACCCTGCTCACAGCAGCCGTGGAGAATACCTTGATTTCGTTATCTAAGGGTATTCTTGGGTTGGGCTCACGCGCGCCGGGGAGGATGACGTAGTTGTTCGTAGGGGCGATTCACGAATCGACCGACGGGAAATCCGCGCTCCTCATGCATTCAGCACAATCTTTTCCGCCAGTTCCGCGCCGTCGTTTTCGACGAAGTCGATTTTCACGCCGAGGATTCCGCATAGCTCGTCCGGGGTCATGCCGCAGAGGAAGAGGTCGCCTTCCGCGCGGAGCGTTGTGCGGGAGAGGTACAGCGTATCGCCGAGGGGTTTATCCCGGAGCTGTTCTGCGAGATCCTGACCGGTGAGAAGACCCGTGACGGTGACCTCGCCGCCGAAGAAGTGATTTTTGACGGGGTACACGCGGATGTTCAGCTTGGGACATTTGTGCATCAGGCTGTCCGCGAGCTTCTGCATGAACGCATATGCCGCCTCACCCGTTGCGATGGAGACTTCGCGTTCGATATCGCATTCGTCCTCATCGAGGGTATCGGCGAAGAAGGAGAATTCCCTCTCGAACGAAGTCAGCATACCGACGCCGTTCTCGATCTGGGTATATTCGCCGTAGAATCCGTCCTCGGGCAGGGGTGTGCCGCTCTTGACGTAGAATTCATCGGAAGCATAGAACATACGCTCGGGAAGTGTTTCATTGAACGCCTCGACCTGACGGATAACCTGTGCGCATTCCTCTGCCGTGAACGGCTCGAGGTGGTAGAGACCTTCGCGGTGAGCCGTCAGACCGCAGGGCACGATGGAGACGCTGTCCATTCTGGGGTAATATTTCGAGAGATCGCGCATGGAGCGGCTGAGTTCTTCTCCGTCGTTGATGCCGCGGCAGAGGACGATCTGACCACGGAGGGTAATTCCCGCGTCAGCAAGCCGGTCAAGATAGCCGAGCACCTCACCCGCGCGCTTGTTTTTCATCATTTTCACCCGGAGCTCGGGATTGGTTGCGTGGACGGAGACATTGACGGGAGAGATATGCATCTCGATGATGCGGTCAATATCGGCGTCGCGGAGGTTGGTAAGCGTGATGTAATTCCCGTGCAGGAATGCGAGTCGGCTGTCGTCGTCCTTGAAATAGATGGTTTCGCGCATTCCCTTGGGGTTCTGATCGATGAAGCAGAAGATGCACCCGTTCTCGCAGCGGTGCTTTTTGTCCATCAGCGGCGTGCCGAATTCCAGCCCGATGTCGTCGTAGGTATCCTTGCGGATTTTGACTTCGACGATGTCCGGACCGCGGTGGAGCTTGAGGACGACCTTATCCTCCGCCAGACGGAACCGGTAATCGAGCACGTCATTGATGGCGTATCCGTTGATTTCCAGTAAAATGT
>JAFTPW010000432.1:0-8866 GCA_017463075.1 Clostridia bacterium | reverse complement strand
CAGCTCCAATATGATCTATCTGTATGATGAACTGTACCGGATGGATGACGGATACGAAGTGCATATGCTCCTCACCGGCAGACGAGATCTTCGGTATTTGACTATAGAATGTGCGGATATAGAGGTGGAATTCTCAATCAATATGGAGGACAAATAACAATCCATGCACAAATGCAAATGCTGCGGTCATGAAACCCTGCCCGTACCGCCGGAGGAAGCGGTTGCCTGTATCTGCCCGATATGCTTGTGGGAGAACGATGTGTTTACCGCTGACGATGATGAACCGAGCGATGAGAACCACGGGATTTCGCTGAATCAGGGACGAAAGAATTATCGGGAGCACGGAATCTGTGATCCGAGACTTAAAGAAACAAGGGGGCGTATACCGCAGAATGACTCCTTTCCCGAAAGTACCGCTTCCGAGCAGATTATTGGTGGAAGCTATCGCTGTAAACCGACTGCAGATAATCAATCAGGAGAATCCAAATGACCTATACCGAATTCAAGAAACTGAAAATAGATACATCCAACATCGGCTGGGAACTGCCTTCCAAAAGCGAGACAGCCTATTTCTGCACACCAAAGGGTGCAAAGATGATCGGTCGAGCCGGTGTGGACGGCATCCATTACTGCACTATCCGTGCGCTGGGTGAAACCATCTTTGCAGTCAGTCCCATGAACCTGCCCGGACAGTATGTGCATCCCATCGCGCGGAATCTGGAAGATCTTCTCCGGCTTCTGCTGGCGTGTCTCGATATGAACCTCATCGAGCAGGCGTGGATGTGGGATGAGGAACAGCTCACAGAGCAGATCGAAGAAGTACGGCATAGCGAATATTTCGATCCCGCGCCGCTGGATGCCATCCGTGAAAAGTGCGGACTGGAACCGATGGAGAATCCATATGAATACCTGTACCGTCTGCAGGAATCCTTCAATTATGGCAGTATCCCGTTCACGAAGGAGTATTACGAAACGGTAGAAGACAATTACGAATGGACACCTCCCGCATGGAAAGTAACCATGGATGGCGATTTCTTCCCGGTACGCGGCAAGGGCGGCCGTGAGATTCCGCTGAACAAGACCTTTACATGGGGCGGCGAGACATGGCACATCCCGTCCGCCTATCTCTGCTCCGGCGGCGTGGTGGTGGATTTCTTCGCGGAGGTGGATGCTGAAAAGTTCATCGCATTCCGAAAGGAAGCGGAAGTTGCATTCCAAAACGGTCGTCCCACAGAAGAAGATGAGGAACAGTTCCTTCGCATGAATCCGGGCAGTATAAATTTCCGTCCGAGCATTGTTGTGAACGGCACGGAACTGCGAAACAAACGCGGTTATGGCGATGCATGGTATCCCGAATCCTGCCGTGATGAAGGAACAGAGGAGGAGGTACGGGTAAAATATCTCGTGGAGCATTACGGCTTTGATCTGTCCAAAATATGGGTCATCCGCCGCTGTACTTTCCCGAGTGAGACAAAGATTGAGGAAATCGCTTCTCTCACCCTGAAAATGGTTCGCAGTCCCGAAACCTTCTCCGGCATTTATTTCACAAATCCGACCGCAGGCGAGACGTTCGATTTCACCCATCCCGTACACGGCACCGAACATACGCTGACCGTTGTGGAGTATGAAGCGGACGAAATGGATCAGAGCAAGTTTGCGTCCGACGAGTGGATATTCCCGACGCACATGACGGCGATGAAATATACCATAATGCCCGATCTGCCGCGAGAGGAAGTCAGCGTGCGGGATTGTCGGGGCGGGGACAGTCCGCGCCGGAAAGCACCCGATCCGAACGGTGGGCATATGTTTGCTTCTGCGATTGGCGTGATCCGTTCCGCCGACGGTTCGACTGCTGTAATGGTCGGCGTACCGCAGGCTGCCGGGGTACATACGGCTTGCTCTGAGCTGTATTTTGAGAAGCAGGATTCCGTGGAATGGCGCATGAGCTTCCGTGTGAAGACGGTAGAGGATATGAATGTAGAGCTAATATAACAAATAAAGGATAAAGGAGATAATATCATGAAGAGCAAACTGGTAGCATACTTTTCCGCAAGAGGCGTGACCGCAAAGCTGGCAGAAACTCTGGCAGAAGACATCGGAGCAGATCTTTACGCCATCGAACCGGAAGTTCCGTACACCAAAGCGGATCTGAACTGGATGAACAAGAAATCCCGCAGCACCATTGAAATGAACGATCCCGCATCCCGACCGGCAATCGCAGGCAAGCGGGACAATATGGACGACTACGATACGATCTTCGTCGGTTTCCCGATCTGGTGGTATGTGGCGCCGACTATTATCAACACCTTCCTCGAAAGCTATGATTTCACCGGTAAAACCATCATCCCCTTTGCCACCTCCGGCGGAAGCGGTATGGGTAAGACGAACGAAAAGCTGCAGCCCAGCTGTCCCGGCGCAAAGCTGATGGAGGGCAAGGTATAGAAGAAAAATGCCAAATCTGCTGATCTTGCGGCATGGGCAGAGGAACTGCTGAAATAAACAGGGATGAACATACACACAATTGCAGTCATTGAAGACGATATCTCCATCGGCAATCTGCTGGCGGAGCTGCTGACAAAGGAAGGCTATCACGTCCTCCGCGCATACTCCGGTACAGAAGCACTGATGCTGCTGGAAAGCAAAAAGCCCGACCTTGTCCTGCTCGATCTGATGCTGCCGGGACTGTCGGGGGAGGATGTATTGCCGAAAATAAAGAACACACCGGTGATTGTCCTCAGCGCCAAAGCGGATGAGGAGCATAAGGCAGACCTGCTTCTTGATGGCGCGGCGGACTATATCACAAAGCCCTTCCACACAAGAGAACTGCTCGCCCGCATCACGGTTCAGCTTCGCAGACGATCCTCCGACGGACTGGAAAACACCCTGACTGCCGGCAGTCTGACGGTCGGAAACCTGACGCTGGATTTCACCTCTCATGTCGTCTGTGTAAATGATATACCGCTGCATCTGACCCGCACCGAATTTGCCATTCTCAAGCTGCTGATGCAGAATCCGGGGCAGGTGATAGCAAAATCGGTTCTGCTCGACCGCATCAGCGAGGATACGCCCGACTGTACGGAAAGCTCACTGAAGGTACACATCAGCAATCTGCGGCAGAAACTCAGAGAAGCAGATGGCAAGGATCGGATCGAAGCAGTCTGGGGCATTGGCTTCCGGCTGGCGGCAGAGTGAATCTTTACGAAATCTTAACCCTTTTCTTTACCGCTTTCTGAACCGTTCTGCGGTACACTGTTCCCATCGCACAAAATGCGGTAAAGGAGGATTTTATGGAATACGTTCTCACAACAAATGCTCTCGGGAAGGACTACCGGCAGTTCAAAGCGCTGAACGGTCTGTCCATGCACGTGCCGAAGGGGGCAATCTACGGCTTCGTCGGCAAGAACGGCGCAGGCAAAACCACCCTCATCCGTCTCATCTGCGGATTACAGGATCCTACGAGCGGCAGTTTTACCCTGTATGGGATCGAAAATGCAGATAAGAACATCACAAAATCCCGCCGGAGAATGGGTGCTGTGGTGGAAACGCCGTCGATCTATCTGGATATGACCGCCGAAGACAATCTGAAGCAGCAGTACCGGATTTTAGGCCTGCCGTCCTTTGATGGGATTTCGGAACTGCTCAGATTGGTGGGGCTGGAAAATACCGGCAGGAAAAAGGCGAAAAACTTTTCCCTCGGCATGAAGCAGCGTCTGGGAATCGCCCTCGCCCTTGCGGGAGACCCCGATTTTCTCGTGCTGGACGAGCCGATCAACGGTCTGGACCCGCAGGGGATCATCGAGATCCGCGAGCTGATCCTGCGGCTGAACCGGGAGCGGCAGATCACGGTGCTGATTTCCAGCCACATTTTAGATGAGCTGTCCCGCCTTGCCACCCATTACGGCATCATCGACAGCGGACGGATGGTAAAGGAGCTTTCCGCCGAAGAACTGGAAGCCGCCTGCCGGAAGTGTATGCGCATGACGGTGAGCGATACGAAAATTCTTGCCCGTGTGCTGGACGGCATGGGCGTAGAATATAAAATCCTGTCCGATGCGCAGGCTGATGTGTATGCAAAAGTAAATGTTACGGAGCTGACGCTTGCACTGGCAAAGGACGGATGTGAAGTGAACGGAATGCAGGAGCGCGACGAAAGTCTGGAAAGCTTCTATATTTCGCTTGTAGGAGGCGGCAGAAATGACTAAACTTCTTCATGCGGAGTTCTCACGCCTCATCAAAAACAAAATCTTCTGGCTCGGTCTGCTGGTCATGGTGGGTTTGCCGCTGTATGGCGTCGGTGTACGGTATTACGATTATGCAGTTGCTCAGGAATATACATGGGAAACGGCAGATGGACTGTGGTTCGTGGGCGGTACGTATATTGCGGTCATTCTCTCGGTGTTCATCAGTCTGTTCATTGGTACAGAATTCAGTGACGGCACCATCCGCAACCAGCTGACTGTGGGACACACCCGAAGCGAAATCTATCTCACAAATCTGATCACCTGTACCGCTGTGTCGCTATTCTATCATCTTGTATATATCGCCTTACTGTTCGGAACAGGCTTGCTTTTGCTGAAATCGTGGGAAACCCCTATGAAAAACTTTGCGGTCATGACCGCGCTGAGCCTTGTCACCGTTGCGGCATTGTCTGCCATCTTCACCATGCTCGCCATGCTGATCCACAACCGTTCTGTCGGAGCGGTGACAGCAATGCTCGCTGCTATGGCTATGCTGATCGGAGCTGTGACGATCTTTTCTATGCTGAACGCGCCGGAGTACATCGAGAACGCCTTTCAAATGAGCGTGGACGGCGAAATCGTGCAGAGCGATCCCGTTCCCAACCCAAGATACCTCACTGGTGTCAAGCGGGAGCTGTATCAGCATTTTCTCAACCTGATCCCAGTAGGACAGATGCTGCGGTTCGGTGATCTGGAATATTCCGCCGATATGTTGTATCTGCCGCTGTATGCCGCTGTGGTTGCAGTTGTATGTACGGGGATCGGACTTGTGATCTTCCGGAGGAAGGATATACGATAGGAGATAATTATGACAGAACTGGCGTGGGCACTGGTCGGGATTTCCGGCTGTTTCAATCTGTTTTTCCTTGTGAAAATTCTCCTGATGCAGAGAGGAATCCGGGAGATCACCGCTGCTTTTTCCGACCGGCTTACGACAGATACCAACACGCTTATCGACATCTCCTCACGGGACAGAACGGTGCGCCGTCTTGCCGCTTCCATCAACGACCAGCTTCGGCTTCTGCGCCGGCAGCGGCACCGGTATCTCTCCGGCGACCGGGAGCTGAAGGAAGCGGTGACGAACATTTCCCACGACCTTCGCACGCCGCTGACCGCGATCTGCGGCTACCTTGATTTACTGGAGAGGGAAGAAAAATCCCCGGAGGTGTGCCGGTATTGTGATCTTATTGCGGGACGCGCTGAAACCATGAAGCAGCTTACGGAGGAGCTGTTCCGGTATTCGGTGATTCTCTCTGCTGATACGGAACTGACAGTGGAGCCGGTGAACATGAACGGTGTGCTGGAAGAAGCTGTTGCCGGAATGTACGCACTGTTATCCGAACGGGGGATCACACCGGTGATCAATCTGCCGGACAAGTCCGTGATACGGACGCTGAACCGTGCGGCGCTGGCGCGGGTGTTCGGCAATATCCTGAACAACGCCGTCAAATACAGCGACGGAAACCTGGAAATCCGCATGGACGAAGCGGGGACGGTGACTTTCATAAACACCGCCGCAGGACTGACGGAGGTACAGGTGGGGCGGCTGTTTGACCGGTTCTTTACCGTGGAAGCCGCGCGGAATTCCACAGGACTTGGGCTTGCGATTGCAAAAATGCTGACTGAGCAGATGGGCGGGAAGATTACAGCGGTTTATCGGGACAGTAAGATCCGCATGACGGTATGCTTTCCGGAACAGGCAGTTGGTAAATCATAATAAGGAGGATAAGATTACCTCCACTTCCTGCTACACCATCGTAAGCGGTCGAAAGGAATAATTGATAAGGCATCGCAGAAATGCGGTGCCTTTTTCGCTGAATATACTTCCGTTGCGCCGATGTTAACCTCCGTTGCTTGCCAAAACAGCGTATCTGCAAAGGGTCTACACCCTGCGGCGGGACTTGTCCTGCACCCTTATAGGGGCAGTACAAACCAAAGGCTAAGCCGGTGGTTTTGATTATGGAATCAATCCAACCCGAATCTGCATAATTTCTCCAGTGGGATTTTTCAGATAATTCTCCGCCCATTCTTCCCAATCGGAAGTTTGTGCCGTTACCTCGTCCGGTATATCAAGTTTCTGTCCGTTTACGACACATTCTGCGGAAAATATGCCGTACATATCAAATTTCACCTGCGCAGTACCGTTCATCACGGAATAGGACACTTCCGGATGATTGCCGTAAAGGATGTGCGTAAATTCGGAAATATCCCTGCCGACTGTGAGTTCGTAAATGGAATATTCCACTTCATCGGTGATGATAATCTCATCCGGAACCATATCGTCCTCCAGAGGAGTGTCCATATTCCAGTTGTGAAATACAAGATACACCCCGTCCATATACTCCATGGAATACACCGGCTGACCAGGACCGTGCTCGGAATATTCTGGAGTCAGCCTGCCGTACTTCTGTTCCAGCTCCTGCACGGACAGATAGAGCATGGAATCTGAAGGATTGTACAGCGAAACACTTGCAGGCTGCGGGAAATTTTCGCAGCAGAACAAATAGTCAAGCATGACATCGATTCCTCTGACCTTTGCCGCAACGATCAGCCGGAACTCATCGCTTCCTCCGGCGCCCTCTGCTGTAACGATTCTGCCGTCCGTATAACCGTCCGGAAGGGAAAGCGTACACGCAGACAGTGATGCGATACTCATATCTGATGCGTTCAGATACGCCAGATAGAATTGCAGATCATCGTCGAACACATAAACTACCGGAGATCCGCCTATGATCGAATACTTGATCCGTGCCTCCTCTGCTGCATCCGGAAGCGCTTCTGCCTCCTCGCCAAGACAGGGCGGGATATCCGGAGAATTGGTTTCTATAATTGGAACGTCACGGAGCTGTGTTACCTCAAATTCATAAATATTGTATTTAAACCACCCGTACTCATTTCTGCCCTCAATATTGTCTTCGTCCACCCAATAAAGGGAATCTTTGACGTATGTGCCATAGTACCTGTTCAAATATTCAGCATACGGATAGTTCGGCGACATCAGAACGTCCCCGTTCAATGTGACGATGTAGAAGCTGTATTGTCCGTTTTGATGCTGGTATTCCACAGCCGCTCTTGTTCCGTCAGGCGAGAAGGTAATCACCGGGCGCACGGCGGATAGATAACCGAGATCGTTGCGAACGACCCGTCCGTCCTCATGGGTGAAGGTGACGTCTCCATAATACAGAGCGTCCCGTTCAAATACCGCAGTCCAGCCGAAGGCGGATACAGCATCCTCCGGTTCTGCGATTTCAGGATTCTGCAGATAGAACAGGTTCAGCACGCGATAGACGACATCCTCCCAGTACAGAGCAGTGCTCATATTATCCGGTGTTGCCTGCAGAACAATCGTGTAGTCCCCGGCAGGTATATGGATGCTGACATCATAAACATATGTGCCCTCTGTGTAGGTGATGTCAGACATGGAGAATTCACCCGGCAGCACCATTCCGTCCGGGATCTCCGGCGCATTGGTACCCACAGCATATGCATGGCGTACAGCCTCATCTGTCGGCGTGACCTCTTCGCCGCGTAAAGCCGCGAGTGTATAGAAAATCTGTACTTCAAGTGCGTCAAGGTCACTTCTTACAATTTCTTCTGGCCGCGTGATCAGCCCGCGTATCCTTTCCTCCAGGGGACTCATCTGCCCGGCCAGCATGGAGAGATAGAAAGGCACACCGGAAAATGCTTCACCGCCGAATTCCACACCATCGGGGATATATCCATCCACAGCAGACCTGCAGTCGCTGAATGCACCTTCACTGATGTATTTCAGCGAATCGGGGAGATAAATCGCTTTCAATTTTGTATTGGAAGCAAATGCATTATACCCGATGTATTCCAGCTTCTCGCCGAAGTCGATCTCCTCAAGTTCTGTCATCTGCACCGCATGAGCCGCCACAAAGCGAACAGAATCGGGGATGGTAAAGGAAATCTCACCCTCACGCTCGTAGTGGAGCAGAATCGAACCGTCAGAGGTCATAATCAGGCCGTCTTCATAGACAAAGGAAAGATTGTTCTCCGCGATAATGAGATCCACAAGGGTTTCCAGTCCCGCAAAGGCGTTGACTTCCACCTTCTGCACGTTCGTACCGAGACGGACAACCTCAATCTTGTTGGCATTCGCGTTCTCAAGGAACGTGTAGTCTGCTATGGTTTCCACTTCCTCCGGAATGGTAATATCCGTTTCTGAGCCGGTATACCGGAGCAGAACGCCGTCTTCGATATAGAAGCCGTTTTCGTCAATGATCACCGGCTGATTCATGTGGCTGACAACCAATACAACCGCAATCACCAATACAAAGCAGGCGGCAGTCGCACTCATGCGTTTGATCCACACATTCATCTTCTTCGGTGGCTTGTATGTAATGCATTCTTCAATATATAGTTTATCGACTCTGCCGACCGCATCGAGAAAATCAATTTCCTTCATACGGTGATCCCCTCCTTCTCCAGTATTTTTTTGAGCTTTGCCCGCATCCGGGAGAGCCTGACCCCCGCATGGTTTTCGGTCATACCGACCGTTTTTGCCGCATCCGCCACGCTTTCCCCCATATAATACCGCCGCATAAACAAAACACGTGACTTTTTATCCTGAGTAGAGAGAAAACAGGAAATGATGTTGGCGGCAT
>JAFTPW010000044.1:0-7746 GCA_017463075.1 Clostridia bacterium | reverse complement strand
CTCTGTCGTGCCGACAATACTTGAGTGGCGACGCTCCGGGAAGATAGGTATGCGCCAACATTACGACAGAGGTTAGATGTAAGTCTAACCTTTACGTCGTTCCCGATAATCCTCCATAGCTCAGTCGGTAGAGCACCTGACTGTTAATCAGGGTGTCACTGGTTCGAGTCCAGTTGGGGGAGTTGAGCCGGTCGCAATTGTGGCCGGAACAAAGTTCGTGTGATTAACGCAGAGGGTCCACCTGTTCCCATTCCGAACACAGAAGTTAAGCTCTGTCGTGCCGACAATACTTGCATGGCGACGTGCCGGAAAGATAGGTATGCGCGAACATGAAGCATCACTAAATAGTGGTGCTTTTTTATTTTCAAAATCAAGCAGGCATCATGCCGACAATACCTGCATGGACAACTGATGATAGGTATTCGTGAACACGAGGCTACATAAGCCTGCATCTTACTAATTGAGGTGCTTTTTTCTTTTTGTATTGCATGCCGACCATATTTATGATACAATAAAACAAAAACGGAGCGAAATATGAAGTCAAAAATGATCCGATTCCTCCTTGAGCATGCGAATCCGTCGATCCGGTACCGCGTCCGGACGGAAATTCTCGGCGAAACCGTGCCGGAGGACGAAGCGCACGCCATGCAGGCCGAAATTCTCGCGGAGCCGATCGTGCAGCTCATCTGCGCATGTCAGAAGGAGAACGGCTGGCTCGGCAACGGTTTCCACGGACCGAACAAGAACGCCGGACCTTACGAGAATCAGGAAGTCGGCACGAAATACCTCGGCGAAAAGCTGATTTTCCGGGATGCGGAAGTTCTTGCACGCGCAATGGATGCCTATGTGACCGTGCCGCTGGACGATTTGTGCTACCGGACGCACGGGAAATACTACGATGAATTCAAGTACGCCGCGAACGGGCAGAATATCATCCGCTGTGCCTGCATCGCGCGTGCGGGATACGCGGACAAAATCGACATATCGCCGCAGATTCAGCTCTCGCTCGATTCGTTCCGGCGCGTCAATGAGGTCGATTCCATCCTTGACATCAGCCGGATCGTGAAGAGCGGCGGGAAGGAAAAGCGCGTCTTCAACAAGGACGAACGCTGGCCTTGCTGGTACCATCTCGACATCCTCGCGCACACGGATTCTTGGAAATCGGAAGAAAATGTGCAGATTCTCGCGGACTCCGTCAATGCCCTGATGCGGACGGATCGCCCGGAGAAGCAGGTCGGCGCGGATTCATGGGTCGGACATGTGCTCGGATGCATCGGCGGCTTCAAGGAGGGCTTTTCCCTGCGCAATCCTGCCGGCGAAATCCAGCTTGACCGGTGCGAATGGCTCTGCCGGTGCGGTGTGACGCCGTATGTGCCCGCGCTGCGCGAAGTCGTGGACGAAATTGCCGCATCCGTTGACGAAGAAGGTGTCTGCCGCGCGAAGATTGACGAGAACCAGCTCCACGGATTTTCCACCTACGGCGGTCAGCAGCTCGAGGTTGACTGGAAGGCACCGGTGCGAAGAGACTGCGATGTCACCTACCGCGCACTCCTGATCCTGCATTACGGTGGGTATTTTAACTGAAAAACAAGCCTGACAATTGGGCATAATGCTCGACTGTCAGGCTTGTTTTGATTATTTCCACTTCGCGAGAGTTTCCCTGCACCACGAACACCGCTTCGCACCGCGCGCATCCGTGATATGACCGCACCTCGGACACCATACGCCGTGTTCATCCTGCGCCCATGTCGGAATCGGATGCGGGTACGCGGATAATTTCAGCACACGATCCTCTTCCGCGAGGTCAAAGTGCGTGTTTGCCGGGTAGCGGAATTCCTCCGTGATCCCGAGATCGGGTCGGATTTTGAGAATCTGCGTGCGCTTGATCGTGGTTTCCCCGCGGATTCTGCCGGGACGTGCCTCCTCATGGGTATCCATCCGCACAACTTGACCGTAGAACGTCCTGCCGAGGAATCGGCGATGCAGCTTGAACGGATAGAACGGCACGATGAGCAGAGCAACAAACGGCGCGGCGTCAACGGTGATCTGCATGTTCTCGCGCGACGACAGCCACAGATACGCAAGCAGAGCGACAAGGGCGAACCATCCGAGGATGAGGAACACTGTTTTCACGATCCGCGTCCGGTTCAGGCGGCGGTAGGCGGACTCCATGGAACGCGGCAGATGCTTGTGTGCGATGTGCGGCTTCTCATGCCCGAATTCGTCCGCGCGCGAAACCTGTCCGGCATCTTTCTCAGACCACGTTTTCTCAGCCGATGTGCCGCGGCGTTCTTCCGCTTCCTTTTCCTCCTGCGACGCAATTCTCCGGCGGTATCCGATGACGTACCCGACACAGCACGCGGCGGCGCAGAACAGGATGTAAATCACGATGGCGGCAATCACGATGGAAAACCGGTAGCTGTCGGTGTCGTATGCGAAAAATTCGCGCTCGGCGTGGGCAATGAAGCGAGATATGTACAGCACCGGTCCGGCGAAGAAGAGGTACGATGTGCTCAGCCCGGCGGTGAAGAGGCACAGGAGCGCGTGAATGCCGCATCCGATGCCGACGGTGGCAAGCATGACAGGGGAGCTGAATTTCCGGCTGAGTGAGCGCCCGATGCGGAACTGTGCGGCGCCGCTGCCGACAAAGGTGAGGAGATACGCGCAGAAAATGCAGCAGAACACCTGCGAAACCGCCGCAACCGTGAACCAGAGAAGCTGATCGTTGAGGTTGGCAAGTCCCGCGGCGAATGCGGGCAGGGTGATGATCCATCCGAGAAGGAGGATGATGGTGTTGGACGCCAGCCCCACGGCGGTGACGAGTGCGAGCGTGATGACGGCGTTTATGAGGATGTCGCGCTCCTGTGACGATGCGGGTTTCGGTTTCATGGAAGTACCTCCGCGTGATTTTTGTAAATCCATTATATCACAATGCGCACACGCAGTCAAGTGAACGCGATAGATTTTCGCAATGAACCGGAAAGTTTCGGCTTCCTGCATAAAAAAAGACCGCCTGTTTTGTGCAGACAGTCTTTGATGCGCAAACATCATCCCTTCGCCTTGTAATACAGCATGCAGTGGCAGAAGCCTTCGAATTCGGGATCCTTCATCTGCTCGCGGAATTCCTTGCAGATGCACTTGTTTTCGGGAGTGCGCTCGAGTCGGCAGGGGCAGTATCCGCCGGTCTTCTCAAGGCCTTCCTTCACCATTTTCACAATTTCTTCATCGGGATTGAATGTAACTTTCTTGTTCATAGCAGTATCCTTTCGGTTGTTGTTCAGTTCTGTGCGGTTTCAAGGGACGCGGAGTATTCCACGAGGAGGTCGAGGTACGCGTTCAGGGTCTCTTCGGACATTGCCCCCGTGTGGTAATCGGCGAGCGTCCCGTCAGCGGCGATGAACACCGTCATGGGGATGGAGTAGACGTAATACGCGTTCGCGGCGCTGGTATCCGTGTCGAAGTACAGGGGGAAGGAGTAGCCCTCGTCCTCTGCGAACTTCTTCACCGAATCCACGGTGTCGCGCTGACCGTCGGTGAGATTCACCATGAGAATGGTCACGTCGTCACGGGAAGATGCGGCGGCGTCAAAATACGGCATCTCCGACTTGCACGGCCCGCACCACGATGCCCAGAAATTCACGACGAGCGGCTTGCCGAAGAAATCCGACAGCTGCACGGCGTTCCCTTCCTCGTCGTACACAGTGAACTCGGGTGCGGTGTAGTCGATTTCTTCGGATGTTTCGGCGTTTTCTGCGGTGGTGTCAGGCTCCCGGCCGACGGTGACGGTTTCGCCTGTTTCCGATGCGCCGGTATCAGCGGAAAGTCCCATGCCCTTGTCCGGCGTGAAATTTTCCGGGGAGTAGATTTTCGTCAGAGCGTTGTATCCGATGACGGCTCCCGCAAGAACGACAAGGAGCGCGGCGGCGGTGATGACGGTTTTGTGGGTCTGTTTGAGTTTCATTGGCACCTCACGAGAATACGGCGAGCAGAGCGTTCATCATCCCGAAGCACATCGCGATGCCGACGAGGATGAGGAAGATTCCGCAGACCAGATTGATGATACGGTAATGCTTTTTGATGGCGTTGAAAACTGTGGTCAGCCGCTCAATGAGGACGGCAGAGAGCACGAACGGAACGCCGAGACCGAGGGAGTAGGTCAGAAGCAGGAGCCCGCCCTGATCCGCCTGTCCGCCGGAGGATGCCATCATCAGCGCGGAGCCGAGGAATGCACCCACGCACGGGGTCAGGCTCACGGAGTAGATCATCCCGAACAGGAGCGCGGAGAACACGGACGTCACACTGCGCGTACTGCCCATGCCTTTGAAGAACGGGATCCGGATGACTTCGAGATAGGACAGCCCGAAGAGGATCACGATGAGCCCGGTGACGACGTTGACTGCGGTCTGGTACTGTCTGAGGAATCCGCCGATGACGCCCGCAAAGAGCCCGAGGGATGTGAAAACGATGGTGAATCCGAGCACAAACGCCGCCGCGCGGGAGACGGTGTGCCGCTTACCGGACGTACTTCCGGCGAAATAGGAAATGTAAACCGGCAGCATCGGGAGCATGCACGGCGAAATAAACGTAATCAGACCTTCGAGAAAGGTTATCAGGTATTGCATAATATCTCCGTTGAGTGAAATCGGGAAAATCCCGCACTATTATCATACCACACGGATGCCAAAAAGTCAATTAACAGATTGTGCACAGTCAAAAATCGGGTCTTTACAAGAGGCGGGAAAACATGTATAATATAGACAGAAACATTGAATTCCACAGAAAGGACAGCGTGCGGATCATGAAATCGAGATTCACACGTGCCCTCGGAGCGGTGCTTGCCGTTCTGGGGCTGGTGCTGACCATGACAAATTACACAGCAATCGGGGCGGCGGATGCTCCGCTTCTGACCCTGCAAGCGGAAAAAGGACACCTCAGCGGAACGGCGTATGTCTCCGGCTCAAAGGTTTCCTCCATTGGCAAGAACGGCGGAACAAACGAGGGCAGAATTACATTCCGGAATCTGGAACTCCCGGCATCGGGGTACTACACGCTCCGGTTCCACTACTATTCCGGCTCGGACGACCGGTATTTCAACCTCACAACCGACGACGATACCTACAAGCTCGCCTGCCCGAACTCCGGCGGATTTGATAAAAAGGGCACGGCTGACATTGACGTACAGCTGAAAAAGGGCGGCAAACTCATCATCGGATCGGAGTGGTACGGACCCGATCTTGACAAAATCGAAATTCTCACGCCACAGTCGCAGGACTTCCCGAACCGTACATACGAAAACTGCGCGGAAGAAGCGGTCACGGCGGGCAATCTGACCCTGAAGCTCGATCTGCACAACGGGATTTACTCCCTTGACGTCAGCGGAACTGCGGCGGTCGTCAATGCCCACGCAGAGTTTGTCCTCGATGACGGCGTGATTGCGTCCCATGACTTCGCGGAGCATCAGATGGCGGTCTCCGACGACGGCGAAGTGGTCACGTTCATTCACCGGAGTCACCCCGTGTTCACCGGCACAATGACGCAGACGTTCACGCTCAAAGACGCGTACATGCTCACCGAAGTCACCGTTGCATCGGACGACGAAGTTTCCACCAACAGAATCGCGCCGCTTTCCGTGTATGAGGGCGGAATCCCGGTCGACAACGGCGTGTTCGTGCAGATCCCGTACGACAACGACATGTGGGTTGAGCCGCAGATTCTCGGGATCCGCAAGCTCGGACGCACGACGGTTTCTTATGAAGTCGGTGTGTTCTACGACGCCGCGACGAACAGCGGTCTGGTTGCCGGATCCGTGGAGCACGACACATGGAAGACCGGTGTGGAAATCAACGCACAGCAGGCGGGTGTGATGGGATTCTCCGTTTACGGCGGCATCGCGGACAGCGGTACACGTGACGTTGAGCCGCACGGAGCCGTCACCGGAACGAGCGTGAAGTCCCCGCTGATCTTCGTCGGATATTACGCGGACTGGCGCGACGGTCTGACGGCATACGGCAAAGCCAACACCGATGTGGTTCCCGCCAAGGATTCCGTGGACGACGTGCCGTTCGGGTACAATTCGTGGGGCGTGATTCAGGATAAGGTCAGTTACAGCGGCATGACTGCGATCTCTGACTACATCAAGGAGAATCTCCAGGACGCATGGCAGCAGGACGGCGCACCGGTGTATGTAAACATCGACTCCTTCTGGGACTTCATCACGCACAACGATCCCGACTGCGGTCTGACGCTGGATGAAGCTCTCGCCGCGTTCGTTGCGCACTGTCACGAAAACGGACAGAAGGCGGGCATCTACTTCACTCCCTTCACGGCATGGCACTCGGATGAAGAAGCGCTGAAAAACAGCCGTGTCGAGGGCACGAAATACACCTACTACGCGGCGGCGGTCAAAAAATCGGACGGCAGCGGACTTTATGGCAAGCTCGACGGCGGTTTTGCACTCGATCCGACCCATCCCGCAACAATCCAGCGGTTCACGGACAAGCTGAACTACTTCATTGACCTCGGTTTTGAGTACGTGAAGCTCGACTTCATGGCGCACGGTGCCGTTGAAGGACAGCATTACGACGAAAGCATCACCACCGGCATGCAGGCGTACAACTGCGGCATGGCGAAGATTCACGAAATCTGCGACGGCAAAATGATCGTCAACCTGTCCATTGCGCCCCTGTTCCCGTATCAGTACGCGGACGGCAGACGGATCAGCTGTGACGCCTTCGCGAGCCTTGACAACACCCGCCACGTTCTCAACTATCTGACCGCGTGCTTCTGGGAAGAGGAAATCTACCCGTATCCCGACCCGGACCACCTCGTCGTTTGGGGTGAAAACGGAAGTGTCTCCGACGGTGAAGCGCGGTGCCGCGTGACTGCCGGTGCGATTGCGGGAACGAGCTTCCTTGTGGGTGATAATCTCGCCGATATCGAACCCGGTTCCGTGAAGGACGAGCGAATCCGCGCCATGTTCGGCAATCCCGACGTAATCGCGGCGGCAAAGCTCGGACGTGCGTTCCGGCCGTGGGATGTCATGCCCGGCGAGAGATGCGCGGATGCCTACTGGTGCGAAGAAGACGGCGTGCTCTACCTCGCGGTGTTCAATTTCGACAGTGACGCCCGCGATATCTATTTCAATCTCACAGATAAGCTCGGCGGTGCGGAAGATGTGGCTGTGAAGGAGCTGTGGAGAGGGACGGAGACGGATCTCATAAACGGCTCGCTCAGCGGCACAGTCCCGGCAAAGGACGCGGCAATCTACCGGATCACTCCCGTTCACGCAGGCGAAACCGAATCGACGGAGGACGTTGAAATGGTCATCACCGACTCGGACAACAAGGTCGTGAAGGAGAAAAACGGCATGCTCCCCTATTTTCTCGGCGGTGCGGCGGTGCTCATTGCGGCAGCGGCGGCAGTTGTCGTGAAGAATAACAAGAAGAAATAAAACAAACCCGATGGTTCACGTAAGACGCGGATCATCGGGTTTCTTATGCTATTGTTTACTTGACGGATGCAACCGCGTACTTCTTCTGGTAAGCGGCGTATTCCTTCTTGAAGTATTCGTCGTTTTCCTTGATGTCGCGGAGGAATTCGTGGAGGTTCAGGTTGCCCTTGCCTTCCGCGGTATCGAGAACGCACGCCGCCACATTGGAGCATTGGTCGGATTTACGCTTGAGAGCGGTGAGCATGTCGGTACATATGAATCCGGCTTCGATGGTTCATTCGCCGTTCTTGAGACGT
>JAFTPW010000431.1:0-2960 GCA_017463075.1 Clostridia bacterium | reverse complement strand
TTGATTCTGTCAAGATGCGCGAACCGGATCAGCTTGCCCTTGAAAAGGGAAGGGCTGTACGGATCGTCAAGGCGGTGGATGGCTTCGTATTCGGCGTCCAGTCCCATCGCGTCGCAGTTTCCGTCCCATGTGCCGCCGGTGACGGTGATGTTTTCGTCCCGTCCGTTTCCGGCAAAATGCTCGTTTTCGATCAGAGCACACTTTGACAAGGGTGCGGCAAGCAGAACGGCTCCGGGCGAGAGGATGAATCGGGTATTCGAGTGAATCATCAGTGTTTTTGAGATGAGATAGGTGCCGGGTCTGTCGACTGTGACGATGCCCTGCCTGTCCAGCATTTCCTGAAGAGCGGCAGTGTCGTTGTGGATTCCGTCTCCGTACAGCATGGGATACCTCCGTGCGCTGAAAATCAGCGTTTTTCTTTCATTATATCACCGGACTGACGGAAAATCAAGTGCGTCTCACGCCTGACGCAGCTTTTCGACGAGACACGTGAACCGTGCATCCTCGCGGACGGAGTCAAATCCCGGGGATTTGATCAGATTGTCGATGTAGCCGTCCTTGTTCTGGTGATAGCAGAAGCCTTCGGTCTGTGTATCCATGTCCGTGCCGTCCGCGCAGATGTAGTGGTCAAAGCTCCCTTCGTTCATGCGGCGGACACAGCGGATACCGCGGAACAGTGCAGGACAGCCCATGTCAAGCGGCACGTTGTCCGGGAGGTGAATGACCCGCACGGCTTCGTCCACGGCACCGGTCAGCTCATCCCAGCCTTCGTCATCCCTGCCGAGCAGAAAGAGGGACTCAGCCAGATCGAGCCGGAAATACGTGTGCCAGCTCAGCCAGCCGTCGGGAATTGTTCCGTCACCGAAAAACTCAATCTGCTTCATGCAGAACCGGTACCACTCCTCCGCCTCGGCAGGATCGCAGAGATGCGGCGTGAGAAGCCGACGTTCCATAAGGTGGAACATGATGGAGAGATTGTTGCGGCCGTTCAGATTTTTGCTCTTTTCCGTGTTTCCCGTGCGGCGCGCGTACTTCTCCTGCATTTCGTAGTAGTGACTGCCGTAGTATTGCGGAAGCATGGACACCCACTTCTCAAATTCCTCCCCTTCCGCGGCTCCGCACATATTCCAGACCGCACTGTCGCGGATGGTTGAGTCGGTGCATTCGTCGATGACACGCTGACTGAGCCGCCGCAGAAGTTCCATGTATTCCGGCTTTTTATAGGAGCGCGTGTTCATAATCATGATGCAGAGGTCGTTGATGATGGGAAATTCATTGGGATATTTCCGGTGGTAGGCAAGGCAGTGGTCAAGATTTTTCAGGCCGTCGTATTCCCTCAGTCCCTGATAGTACCGCCTCATGTCTTCCTCAAAAGAGATTTTGTCATTCCCGATCAGCTCGTCCACGGTGATGCCGAAGTAGTTCGCGATCGACGGCAGAAGCTCGATGTCGGGATATCCGCCGTGCTCCCAGTTGGAAACGGACTGCGGAGATACGCCGAGGGCAGTGGCGAGCTCCTCCTGCGTCATGTTCCGCGCGCGGCGGTATTTGAGAATGGCGGTGTCAATGTTCAGTTTCATGATGATTCCTCACTTCAATGGATTCACGGTGCGCACCCTGTGACTGTATGATACCATACCGCAGATGCAAAGTCAATCGCCGCGTTTTTGAAGTGGATTCCAGTACCGTTGGAGTTGTTCCAATATGACTTGAGCGGGAATAAGGGCGGATTTTGCCGACACACATGCACAATTGTTCGGAATTCTTGACATTACACGGCGGATGCGGTATAATAAACCATAAGAATGAAAGAAAACAGGATTGAATTTTGGATAAATTTACAGTTTTACAGGAATATTTCGGTCACGAGGAGTTCCGGCGCGGGCAGGGTGAGATCATCGACGCACTCACCGGCGGACGGGATGTCCTTGCGATCATGCCCACGGGAGGCGGCAAGTCGATCTGCTACCAGATTCCCGCGCTGATGGCGGACGGGGTTACGTTTGTGATCTCGCCGCTCATCTCGCTGATGAAGGACCAGGTGCAGGCGCTGATCCAGAACGGTGTGAGAGCGGCTTACATCAACTCCTCCCTCACGGCGAATCAGTATTACAAGGTCCTCGACAACATGCGCGCGGGCGTGTACAAAATCATCTACATCGCACCCGAGCGGCTGGAGTCGGACGGATTTCTCCAGTGCTGCTGGGAGATGAACATTTCCCTCATCGCCATCGACGAAGCGCACTGCGTGTCCGGCTGGGGTCAGGATTTCCGTCCGGCATATCTCGGGATTTCCCGGTTCATTAACAATCTGCCGCGCCGTCCCGTTGTGGGTGCATTCACGGCGACTGCAACCGAGCGGGTGAAGAACGACATCGCGGAGCTGCTGGCACTGGATGACCCGTTTGAAGTCACCACGGGATTTGACCGCCCGAATCTGAACTTCGAAGTCATTCCGACAACGAAGAGCGGCAAAACAGGCGAGCTTTTGCGGCTGATGCGCGAACGGTTCCGGGACAGATGCGGCATCGTCTACTGCGGCACACGCGCGCTCGTGGATGAAGTGGCACTCCTGCTCAGATCAAACGGGTATGCGTCCCGTGCGTATCATGCCGGAATGGACGACAGCGAACGCCACGCCGCGCAGGACGATTTCATCTACGACCGGTGCACCGTGATGGTTGCGACCAATGCGTTCGGGATGGGGATTGACAAATCGAATGTGTCGTTCGTGATCCACTACAACATGCCGAAGGATGTCGAAAGCTACTATCAGGAAGCCGGACGTGCCGGACGTGACGGATCCGCAGCGGACTGCGTGCTTCTGTGGAGTGACTCCGATATCGTGCTGAACCGGTTTCTGATCGAAAAAGGAGAAGCCGCGCCGGGAATTTCCCCAGAGGTGCAGGAACAGCTGAAATGGATCGAAATGGACCGCCTCGGCAAAATGGCGGATTACT
>JAFTPW010000043.1:0-3553 GCA_017463075.1 Clostridia bacterium | reverse complement strand
TCTACACCGTGATCGGTGCGATGTCGGCTTATCTCTTCCTCGATGACACGGACGGATACGCCAAAACCGTGGAGTGGTTCACGGTGAACAGAAACGCCGCCAATCCCGGCTTCAACGGCTCCGTCCGGCGTCTGTTCCGCAAAATCACGACCGTCGATGAAGTCGGACAGCCCGAAGGAAGCGGCAGAGTACTCCCGGAACCGGTGATCCAGCATGTTGAGATGGGACGCGATCAGGCACACGGCTGCGGAGATCTGACCAATGCCGCCATTCTCGCGCGGATGCTGCTCTCGCAGAACACAAAAGTCGACCCGGTCTCCGGCACCGTATCGTCGGAGGATGACGCGGTCGGGATCTACGAGTTCGACGACGACCGGATTCTCTCAGCCGCCGATTTCTTCTTCCGCTACATGCTCGGGTATGAGTCGCGCTGGGTTCCCGTGCCCTTCTCTGTCCGGGACGGCGTGATTGCGGACAACTACACCGATTATTCACCGAACTACCGCGGCCGCTACCGGACAATCAATTTCTGGGATCTCTATGTCTACTACACATATCACAGAAAAGATGTAAATCTTGCAGAAAAGTACCCGTATTTCACCGAAGGCTTTCTGCGCAAGGTTCCCTCGGTGTATTATTCCTGCGGACACCGGGTCGTGAACTGGGACAACGTCGACGGCGGCGGAGATTTCTGGCTGTTTCTGCCGGAGGACGCCGCATGGGACGCGAATCTTCTCGCACGGCCGCAGGTTCACTGGCGCACGGAAGCGGAAGACCGCGGCTCGATGGTGCAGAATCCCGGGGCAATGTCGGTGAGTCGGGAAGATGGCGTCGGATTCGTGCGGTTTGTGAGATCCGATGCGCCCGCCGTGCTTGCCATGACCGACAGCGGCTCCGACCGTACGGCAATTGCACTCCGCATCCGCACGGACGGGACGGCAAAACTGAAGCTGAGCTGTGTGCGCGATGAGATTCTCCTGCCCGACACGCATGGCGAGTGGAAATACGTCATCTGCACCCGCGCGGCATCGGAGAATTTCGGGGATTTCTACACCATTGCCGTCTCGGAGATCGCTGGGACTTATGCAGACCTTGACGCCGTTGATATCAAGCCCGATGAGCCCACCGAAGGACGTGCGGCGATCGACCTGCTCCGATTCAACGGCGGAAACACGGTCACATCCGTCACATACCGGAACGCACTGCTCACGCTTGCCTTTAAAGCGTCCGATGCGCGTGCGGTTTATGCCTGTGAAGGTCTGCCGGACGGAGCTGTATTTGACACATCCGCCGGGGTTCTGACATGGACGCCCGATACTGCGGGGACATTCACGCTCTTTGTCACGGCATCCCTCGGCGAAACGTGCGCTCTCCGGAAGGCTGAAATCACCGGCTGCCCGGACAGGGGTTCCGCTATGAGCACCGTTTCTGCCGGATTTGATCCGGATACACCCTACACCCGCGCATCACTTGCCGAATACCGGAATGCGCTTGATGCGGCAAATCATGCACTGACATCATCCGATGCGGCGTTTGCCGGCTGTCTCGCTGAACTGGGACGCGCGGTCGGGAATCTTGAGCCGCTCTCACCCGTTCTGGCAGACGATCCCTATACCGGCAGCACCTCGCTCGATTACGCAAAGCTGGTGCGCGAATCCACGATGGGCGAGGAAATTCACAACCTGATCGATCCCGAAGGCACGTTCTGCGGCTACTACAAGGCAGTGGACAGGGCGCACATCATGGATTTCGGCGAAGAATACCGCATCTGCGTGACAAAATTCGGTTTCCGTGCGCGGCTTGGATTCTCCGACCGGCTGGCAGGCGTGCAGGTCTTCGGCTCGGACGACGGTGAAACCTGGATCTGCCTGACCGAAAAAGAAGCCGCATACACGCAGGAATACCACGAAGTGAACGTGAAGCCCGAGCTCTGCGGCAGTCACTTCCGGTATCTGAAAATCCGCAAAACGACCGAATACCCGGACGCACTCCGCGGAAATGTGCACGGACTTCTCGAGTTCGGTGTTCTGCGCATCTTCGGAACCCGTCATGAAGCGGACTGATGATTGAAAATTCAATTACAACTGGAGAATACATATGGATAAGAACATCATTTTTGTGCGCGATCCTGCTGACAGTCATCCTGGGAACGCGTTCGGCGAATACCGTACCGACGGCTGGGTCAGTGCGGGAAAATGGACGCTGACGGAAGGCGTACCGGCGGGAACATGGGGCGTGCATCCCGATTACCGCACCTACTACCGCTGGGAGGACGGTTCTCCGCTTGTTCACACGACGGCGGTCTACACGGATTTTGACTATCTTCTCACCGTCCAGATGACCGAGGAAGGATCCGCTGTGATCGTTTTCCGCATGACGGACGAGAAGAATTCATATTTTCTCAGACTCGATTCCGTATCGGACACCGCCTCCTTCGGCAGATGCGTGAACGGTGAGGAAACGGTGCTCTCCTCCTGCGGAATTGCGATTGAACCGGTGACCTGCACGCATGTCCGCATCATCTGCAGCGGCAGTGAGATTTCCGTCCGGGTGCAGAACGACCGCGAAGCGAGCTTTTTCCGCAGCGAGAATCCCGGCATTTCCGCGGCTGAATTGACCGATGAAACCTTCTCATCCGGTGTATGCGGCGTGATCGCGGAATCCGCAGGCGTGCAGTTCAACAACACCTCGATCGTTCCGCTGACCGGGCATCACACGATCGAAAACGAACTTTACACCCTCGTCACGGGCTCATACGGTGAAATCCGCTCGCTCAAGGTCAAAAACGAGCCATTCGATCTCAACTACGTCACCAACGAGTCAGAGCACCGGTATGAAATCGGCGAAAACCAGTTCCTTGGCGAGATGATCTTCCGCTATTCCGTAAACGGCGAGGAACGTAATGCATCCACCGGGCACTCGGAAGATATCCGTCGGATCGAAAAGGTCTCGTCTTCCACCGTGCAGGTCACATATTCCGGAAATTCCGCGAACGATGACGGCATCCGCGATTTCACCCTGACCGAGACGTATGCCCTTGAGGACGACCACATCCGACTCGATCTGCTTCTGAAAAACGTGACGGACCAGCCGATCCGGTTTGACGATATCTGCCTGCCCGTGAGCTGGAACAATCACTGGCAGTTTGAAGAACCGTACGAAAACTATCTCGCGGCGGCGGACAGCTTCATTGCCCACGAGGCGTCGTACATCCTGCTCGAGCGTGCGGGAGGCGGCGGTACCAAGCTCGTTTTCACACCCGATCCGGAAACTGGGACGGCACTGGAGCACCGGACGCTCAAATCCACTCAGCTCACGTGGATGAATCCGCCGGAGTATTACTACATCAAGAGTATGGCGGTAAACCGGGATGAGCGGAGCTATCTGAAACCGTCCTGTCTCACTCTCGCGGCGGGTGAGGAAATCCGGTATTCCTTCCTGATTCACAAAACCGGCGGCGCGTTCGGCGATCCGGGTGATCTTCTGTACCGCGAGGGACTTCTCGATCTTCACGTCAACCCCGGCATGATTTTCCCGACGAGCATGACGGCAC
>JAFTPW010000430.1:0-3983 GCA_017463075.1 Clostridia bacterium | reverse complement strand
GTCTACGGCTTTGACCGCAAGTACCTTGAAGACCGCCCGGATATTCTCAAGCAGAGCATCCGCGACTTCGTCAAGACCGCGCGTGAGGACGGGTTCCTGACCATTCAGGCACATCCGTTCCGCTTCGGTATGACCACCACCAATCCGAACGACGTCGACGGCATTGAGGTGTACAACGGACATTCCGGACACAACTCCAACAACGACATCGCGGAAATGTGGGCGAAAAAGTACGGCAAGATCATGACTTCCGGCACCGACCACCACGACCCGCATCACATCCCCGACGGCGGCATTCTCACCGATGTTCCCGTCACCAGCGAGAAGCAGCTCATCGAGATCCTGCGCTCCGGTGATTATGAGCTGATTAAAGATCCCATTCCGCCGAAACCCGTCAAAAAATAAACACAGAAAAACCGCTCTTTCCTCAGAAATGGGAATTGAGCGGTTTTGTTTTGCCTATAAAATTCAGATTCTCTCGGCGATTGCGCGGAGGAAGTCGAGGGTGTTGACCTTCTTCTTGTTTTCCAGCTTGGAGAGGGTGTAGAGGTCCCCCGTCATGATGCCGTCTTCAATGGTCTTCACGCACGCGTTTTCCAGTCTGTCAGCGAAATCGCACAGATCGGGCAGATTGTCCAGCTCGCCGCGCTTTCTGAGTGCACCGGTCCACGCGAAGATGGTCGCCACGCTGTTGGTGGAGGTTTCCTCGCCCTTGAGGTGCTTGTAGTAGTGACGCTGAACGGTGCCGTGAGCCGCTTCATATTCGTAAACGCCGTCGGGAGAAACGAGCACGGAGGTCATCATCGCAAGGCTGCCGAACGCGGTTGCGAGCATATCGCTCATCACGTCGCCGTCGTAGTTCTTGCACGCCCAGATGTAGCCGCCTTCACTGCGGATCACGCGGGCAACGGCGTCGTCGATGAGGGTGTAGAAGTAGGTGATGCCCGCTTCTTCGAACTTTGCCTTGTATTCGCTGTCGTAGATTTCCTGCCAGATGTCCTTGAAGTGATGGTCGTAGGTCTTGGAAATGGTGTCCTTTGCCGCGAACCATACGTCCTGCTTCTGATCGAGGGCATAGTTGAAGGAAGAACGTGCGAAGGAGGCGATGGATGCGTCAATGTTGTGCACACCCTGTACGATGCCGCCGGACTGACCGAATTCGTGTACCACCTTGCGGGTTTCGTTGCCTTCTGCGTCGGTGCAGACCAGTTCAACCTTCGCGCCTGCGGGTACGTTCATCTCGGTGTTCTTGTAGATATCGCCATATGCGTGACGGGCAATGGTGATCGGCTTGGTCCACGTGGGAATATAGGGAGTGATGCCCTTGACAATGATCGGCGCACGGAACACCGTACCGTCGAGGATGGCACGGATGGTACCGTTCGGGGACTTCCACATTTCGGAAAGGTTATACTCGGTCATACGTGCCGCATTGGGCGTAATGGTCGCACACTTGACCGCAACGCCGTATTTCTTAGTCGCTTCCGCGGAATCCACGGTCACTTTGTCAGCGGTCGCGTTTCTGTATTCCAGACCGAGGTCGTAGTATTCGGTTTTCAGATCCACATAGGGTTCGATGAGAATTTCCTTGATCCATTTCCAGATCACTCTGGTCATTTCGTCCCCGTCCATCTCGACAAGGGGCGTTGTCATCTTAATCTTAGCCATACGATATCTCCAAATTCGATTATTTCAGGTTGTTTCTGGTGTATTCGAGCAGACCGCCGCAGAGGATGATATCCTTCATTCTGTCGCTCAGCTCGCACTTGACGGCGAAAGAGGTGCCGCGGGTGGTGTTTTTCACGGTGATTTCACCGCTGCCGATGTTGTCAAGCAGACCTTCGATCACGAGGCTGTCCCCCTGTTCGATGGTGTCGTAGTCGGCTTCGTTCACGAATTCGAGCGGGAGAATGCCGGCGTTGATGAGGTTCTGACGGTGGATTCTCGCGAAGGATTTCACGATAACTGCCTTGACGCCGAGGTAGAGCGGAGCCAGTGCCGCATGTTCGCGGGAGGAGCCCTGTCCGTAG
Organism: Clostridia bacterium; assembly: GCA_017463075.1. Taxonomy (GTDB): domain Bacteria; phylum Bacillota; class Clostridia; order Oscillospirales; family CAG-272; genus UMGS1696. The sequence goes on along the minus strand of JAFTPW010000430.1, from coordinate 1,953 downwards.
TTGGTGCCGCCGACGATGATGCTCTTGCCGAGGGACAGCGCACGTTCCGGGAACGTTTCATCGCATACCGCGAAGCAGTGCTTGGAGATCGCGGGAATGTTGGAGCGGAGCGGGAGAATCTTTGCACCGGCAGGCATGATGTGGTCGGTTGTGATATTGTCGCCGACCTTGAGGGAGCAGTCAGCCGCGATGGTGTCGGTCAGCGGTTCAGTTTTCGGGTATTCGCCGATGTTGGGACCGCGGAGGATTTCAACGTCCTTTGCACAGTCAGCCGGTGCGGGAAGCGTAATCATGTTGTCGTTGACGGTGAACTTCTCGGGCATCACGAATTCGGGCATATTGCCGAGTTCACGGGGATCGCAGAGGTAGCCTGCCACAGCGGAAGCCGCCGCAACTTCGGGAGATACGAGGTAAATCTGACCGTCCTTGGTGCCGCTTCTGCCTTCGAAGTTGCGGTTGAAGGTACGGAGGGAGATACCCTTGGAATTCGGGGACTGACCCATACCGATGCACGGACCGCATGCGGATTCCAGCACTCTCGCACCTGCCGCGATGATCTTGCCGAGCGCACCGTTTTCCGCCATCATGCCGAGAACCTGCTTGGATCCGGGAGAAACGGCGAGGGAAACGTCGGGATGCACGGTCTTTCCGTCGAGGATGTAGGCAACCTTGAGCATATCCATCAGGGAGGAGTTGGTGCAGGAGCCGATGCAGACCTGATCGATCTTCATTTTACCGATTTCGCTGAGGGACTTGACATTGTCGGGAGAATGGGGACATGCCGCCATCGGTTCGAGAGAGGAAAGATCGATGTGGATGTACTCATCGTAAACCGCGCCGTCGTCCGCTGCGAGAGGAGTCCATGCCTCTTCTCTGCCCTGTGCCTTGAGGAACGCGAGGGTATTTTCGTCGGACGGGAAAATGGAGGTGGTTGCCCCCAGTTCCGCGCCCATGTTGGTGATAGTTGCACGTTCGGGAACGGAGAGAGTCTTCACGCCCTCGCCGGTGTATTCGATGATCTTGCCCACGCCGCCCTTGACGGACATGATCTTCAGCAGAGTCAGGATGACATCCTTCGCGGAAACCCACGGCTGAAGTGCGCCGGTCAGTTCCACGTTGACGATCTTCGGGCAGGTGATGTAGTACGCGCCGCCGCCCATGGCAACCGCAACGTCAAGTCCGCCCGCACCGATTGCCAGCATGCCGATACCGCCGCCGGTGGGAGTGTGGCTGTCGGAGCCGATGAGAGTCTTGCCGGGGACGCCGAACCGTTCGAGATGCACCTGATGGCAGATGCCGTTGCCGGGACGGGAGTAGTAGATGCCGTGCTTCTTCGCGCAGGATGCAATGAAGCGGTGGTCGTCGGCATTTTCAAAGCCGGACTGGAGGGTGTTGTGGTCGATGTATGCCACGCTTCTCTCGGTTCTGACCTGATCGATACCCATTGCTTCAAATTCAATATATGCCATCGTACCGGTCGCGTCCTGGGTCAGGGTCTGGTCGATCTTCAGACCGATTTCCGTACCTTTCACCAGCTCTCCGTCAACGATATGATTTTTCAGTATTTTTTCTGCAAGAGTGAGTGCCATGGATGCCTCCGAAAATGAAGTTTCTGTTGTCTGATGTTTCAATATTCAGGCTGTATGCTGATTATTATACAGCATTTCTGAATAATTGTCAACAGTAAATTGCAATTTATGAAAGTTTAATCATCTGTTTTGAATAAGTTTTCCGAGCAGTGCACCAATCCGCTCCGTGCAGTCCGCCGTGCGGGTCTCAGCCTTGCGCCAGTCGTCCGAAAGCGGGAAATACACCTTGTCGTTTACACTTTTTCCCATGTCCCAGCGACCGTCGGGCATGCGGTTTTCCATGATCCAGTCCACCGCAGACGTGAGCATATCCCCTGCCTGACGGTAGTCCGCGAGAAGTTCCAGTGCCGCCAGATACCGGCTC
>JAFTPW010000429.1:0-8258 GCA_017463075.1 Clostridia bacterium | reverse complement strand
GCAGAATTATACCACAGCGGCGCAGAACTTTCAACAGATTCAGGCATTCCGCTTTACTTTTCCGGAAGAATCGGATATAATGGAACTGCAATTCATTCAAAGGAGGCAGGCATGCACGAACGACAGAAACACCGCGTTCAGCGGATCCTCGCCGACATCCGTTCCCCGAGACGGAAGAAGGTCATCGTGGACACGGATGCGTACAACGAAATGGACGACCAGTTTTCCATCCTCTACGCCCTGTGCGCATCATCGAAGATGGAGGTGCTCGCCGTCAATGCCGCACCGTTTTACAACGACCGCTCCGGGAGCTTCGGGGACGGCATGGTGAAAAGCTATGAAGAAATCCGGCGTCTGACCGCGTGCCTCCCGGACGGTGACAGCATTCCCGTCTTCCACGGCTCGCGTGCGTCCATGGAATCCACATCCCATCCCGCGCCCTCTCCGGCTGCCGAAAATATCATCAGCGAAGCGCTTGCATCCGACGAGGTTCTCTACATCCTCACGCTCGGTGCGGTTACGAACGTTTCCTCCGCACTGCTCATGGAGCCGAAGATCGCCGAAAAAATCTGCGTGATCTGGCTCGGCGGCACGGAACTCGGCAAAAACGACGTGCGGGAGTTCAATCTGGCACAGGATTACGCCGCCGGTCAGGTGCTTCTCAACAGCGGATGCACGGTACTTCTCTGCCCCGCGTTTGATGTGACCTGCGTTCTCACGGCGGATTTTGACGAGCTTACCTCACTCGACGGCGTGAATGCGCACGGAACCTACCTCGCCGCACTGACGCGGGAATTTTACGAAGCCGCAGGCTCACCGGAACACTGGACCCGCGTGATCTGGGACATCGCCGCACCCGCCATTCTCGACAATCCCGACTGCGCGGAGCTGGAAATTGTCACCGCGCCTGTTTTCACCGACAGCTTCACCTACGCGTCCGACAAAACCCGGCATGACATGATTCTGCTGAAAAAGCTCGACCGGGACGCCGTTTTCAAGGGATGCTTCGATGCCTTGAGAAAAGGCAGATAACACAAAAAACCTCTGACGCCGGAAAAATCCCGGTGAATCAGAGGTTTTTGCTGTCTGCAAACAGTTTTGCGAGTAGAAATCCCGCCGCCGCTCCGGCTGTGTTCGCGAGGATATCGTCCGTTTCCGTGAGTCCGTGATGCAGAAGCCACTGCGCAAGCTCGATTGCCGTGCTGAACAGTGCCGCCGATGCCGTCCACGCGAACAGTCCACGTTTTCCCGGCAGAACATCAAACGCGAGCACGCCGCCGGGAATGAACAGCAGAAAATTCATCCACGCGGAGCGCAGAAGTTCCCGGTTGCCGCCGGTGAGAACGGTGTAAATCTGATAAAACGGGATCCAGTGCGGCTCCTGATCGGATACGGAACGGCTGAAATGGGTCATATGCAGCACGAGGAGCATCCAGAGAAGCAGTCCCGCCGCGCAGAATATCCGCCACATCCGACTGTGATCCCGCCGTGCAATCAGCCGCAGATCCCGCCAGAACAGGAGCACGCCGATCACCAGCAGCACGGTCAGCTCAATCGGCAGTACATAAATCGCCTGATACATCATTCCGCACCGCGCGGCTGATAGACCTTGACGTAATCGACAGTCAGCCCCCTGCACGGCACCTTTTCCGGATCCAGCGTACCTGCCCATCCGCCGACTGCCGCAGTCAGCTTCAGATAACACGGCGCATGGCAGAGGTAGTCCTCGTGATCCAGCACCCACGTTTTCTCGCCGTCAATGTAGAAGGTATATTCCGTCGGCGTCCAGACCATGGAGAACGTGTGATATTCCCCGTCGTAGATGCCCGGGATCGTCATTTCGTGATACGTGGACTGATGCGCGTCCTCATAACCGTCGAAGTGAACGGCATGCTGAACCTTTTCCGCGTCGTGATGCGCAAATTCAATGATGTCGATCTCCGCGCCGTCGGATGCACCGTAGACCGCATCGCTTCCCGCACCGTCGCACATCAGCCAGAACGCACCGCAGATTCCCTCAGCCTCCGGCAGTCTGCACCGCATTTCCCAGTAGCCGTACGCCTGCTCGAAAATGCCGCGTGTCCGGATTGCGCCCGCCGCGTAGGGGATTTCGTCCCCGGTGACGGCGAGAATGAGGTTTCCGTCCTCGAGATACGCCGCGCTCTCCGTCCAGACGCACTGATCCCTCGTCCAGTTCGGACAGTACGCCCACTTGGATTCATCGAGGTGATGTCCGTTGAAGGTGTCGATGAAGGTCAGCTCGTAGTCCACGCCCATGAAGGTGGTGTACCGGTTTTCTTCAAAATCCGTTTCCGCCATCGCTTTGTCCTCCTCTTTTTCCCGCGCGATCTGCTCGGACAGCTCACGCCGGGATTCGTACTCGGATTCGCGCACGGATTCGGCAAGCTCACGCGATTCCTGTGCCAGACGCAGTGCTTCCGATTCCTGTGCCGCCTGTTCAGCTGATTCGGATTCCATGATCGCCGCCCATTCCTCGTCCGAGCGGGTTTCCGTTTTGATTCCGCCGCCGGAGCAGGAGACGAGACTGCACGCGAGCAGGAGAATCGTCAGTTTATCATAATTCTTCATTTCCGTCAAATTCCTTCGGTTCTGATGATTCAGTATAGCATACCGCGGGAAAAATTGCAATTCATCCGGTGGAATTTCCGGAAAAATCCTGTTGCAATGGCAGGCCGGATGTGCTATAATCGAAAAAAAGAACAGGAGAAGGCTTATGCAGAATTTACTCATTGTTGTGGATATGCAGAACGATTTCATTGACGGTGCACTCGGAACGCCCGAAGCCGCCGCCATCGTTCCGGCAGTGAAAGCAAAGATCGCGGGATTTGACGGACGGGTGATCTGGACCCGGGATACCCACGAAGCGGACTATATGGAGACGCAGGAGGGCAGAAATCTTCCCGTTCCCCACTGCATCCGCGGCACATCCGGCTGGGACATCTCACCCGAGCTGACACCCGATGCGGATGCCGTGATTTTCGACAAGCCCACGTTCGGCTCCACGGCACTTCAGGCATGGGCAGTGCAGCAGAACGAAGCGGAGCCCATCGGAAAAATCACCCTCATCGGACTGTGCACGGACATCTGCGTGATCTCCAACGCCATGCTGCTCAAAGCCGCTCTGCCGGAGGTAAGGATTGCCGTGGACGCATCCTGCTGTGCCGGTGTGACGCCGGTGAGCCATGACAACGCCCTCACAGCGATGAAGATGTGCCAGATTGAAGTGGAGTAATATCAAAACACAGAGAAGGACTCTTTTTCACGGAGTCATTTTTCTCCGCAGCCGGATTCAACCGGTGTTCAAATTCGGTTCAACCGATTCGAAAACTGTTCCATTGACTCCATCCGCAGGCTGTGATATACTTGACTCATAGGATCCGGAGCCTGAATCAAGTAAAACAGGAGGCTGACATGAAACTCAGCGAAACCATTGCGAATCTGCGTCGGGAACACAATATGACGCAGGAAGCCATTGCGGATGCCCTCGGTGTCTCCATTGCCGCCGTTTCCAAATGGGAGAATGCCATCGCTTGTCCCGATATTGAACTGCTGCCGAAAATCGCCGCACTTTTCGATGTATCCATTGACTACCTCATGGACTACTCCCGTACCGCGGAAAAAACCATCGACGAACACGTCTCCCACGCCTACACACTGGTAAAGAAACGCGATAACCGTGCGGCAGACGAACACATGAGTTCCCTTCTGATCCGGTATCCCGAAAACAATCGGGTAAAAATCGAATGCGCAAGAATCAAGCAGATCCGCACCTGCGGAGACTCCGAATTACCGAAAAACCGCGTGCTTCTGGCAGATGCGGAACGGATCCTGAAATCCGTCAATCTGCGTGAGCTTAACCGGCATGAAACGGAACTTTACTACTCCACTCTTGCATCCGTTTACACCGTCTGGAAGCGGTTTGACGATGCCGCCGCTGCTCTTGATGCAATCATGCCCAACGGAAAATTTGAGCCGGAACAACATAAATACTACCTTGAGCTGGAACGTGGAAACAGGGACGGCGCCATTACAGGCATGCAGAAAATGATGCTGCGCAGTATTCATAACATCATCGTCACATCAAGTTGGTATTATGCCGCCTATCCGGATCAGCCGGAAAAAGTGCTTGAGCATCAGCAATTTCTCGTGCGTCTGCTGGAAGCGTTTACCTGCGGCATGCCTTCGCCGTTCGACCGCGATCTCGCCTACACATGGGAATGCATTGCTCTGATGCACACAAAGCTGAACCGGAACGATGAAGCCATTGACGCGTTCCGCCGTGCCGTGGAATGTGCTGAACGGTTTGACGGAATCACGGAAATGACCTATACCGTTCTGCCCGCGCTGTCGATGCTTGATCCGGTATTTGATGCAGAAATGGACTATTATCCGCACGGGCACGGTTCTCTCGCATCGCTGATTGCTCACATCGTCGCGGAAGCCGGTCCCGAGCGCGAAGAGTACGCAAAGATCCGGGAGGATGAACGGGTTCGAAAAATAACATCGTGTTACTGCTGAAATAACAAAAGGACTCTTTTTCACGGAGTCCTTTCTTGTTTCTGTTCAATTGATCCGCAGCTTCAGCCGCAGGCTCATGTCGTGTACCCGCGTCACATCCACCTTCGTCACCCATCGGTCATACGTCAGAAGACCGTTCGTTTCATCCTCGACATCCGAGACCTGCGTGTACACCGCGGCGCACAGCCCCTGCTTCACTGCCGGGATGATTTCGTTTTCGTACAGTTCAACAAACGCGTCCTCGAAGGATCGGCAGTCGTCGTATTTCCGGTAGCCGTAGGTTTTGTCGGGATTGAACGCGTGATTTTCGACCTTGCACGCATATCCGCCGAACTCGGAGAGCACGATGGGCCTGTCCGACAGCTTCAGCTTCACGGGCTTGAAGTACACGTGCAGGCTTTCCACGTCACTCGGCACACCGAAAAACCACCCGGATGCGGTGTCAATAAAGCGAGTGCTGTCCAGCTGCTTCAGACGGTTGTATGCCGATTCCCCGTCGAACTGTCCCCAGCCTTCGTTGAATATCGTCCAGTACACGATGCACGGGAAGTTTCCGAGCTGACTGACCGTCTCCTCCATGCCGTCGAGAAATGCCTGACGGGACTGCGGATTGGCGTGCAGGTTTTTGTCGCCGCGCTTTTTCAGTCCGATCGTCGGCAGTGCGGTGTCGCGCAGGAAGGAATACCTGCCGTTGTTGACCATATCCTGGAACACTGCCATGCCGAGGCGGTCGCATTCGTAGTAGAACCAGTCCGGCTCGACCTTGATGTGCTTGCGGAGCATGTTGAAGCCGAGCTTTTTCATTTCCGTGATGTCGCGCGTGAAGCTGTCCGGGGATGCGGGCGTGTAAATCCCGTCGGAGAAGTACCCCTGATCGAGCAGGCCGTGGAAAAAGTACGGTTTCCCGTTCAGACAGAGCCGCGCAATGCCGTCGACGGTCTTCACTTCCAATGTGCGCAGGGCAAAATACGACTGCACCACGTCCTCGCCCGCCGTCAGCGTAAAGCGGTAGAGATACGGATTCTCCGGCGTCCAATTCTGCGGCTCGGGAATTCTGATCTCGGCAGTTCCGTCGTCAAGCTCTGCAAAAATCGGCATCCGCCCGGTTTCGATCCGGATTTTCCCGTTTTTCACGCCGCGCGCGCGGATTGTCACAGTGTCGAGTGTGGTTCTGATCTCCAGCGATTTCACGTATTCCGCCGGAACGCTCTCGAGCCACACGGTCCGCCAGATGCCCGTCACCGGAGTGTACCACATGCCGCCGCGTTTTTCACGCTGTTTTCCGTACGGCAGAATTCCGTCGAGACGGTCGGTGACTTCCACGGTCAGGATGTTTTCGTCCGTCAGGCAGTCGGTCACATCAAAGGAAAAATGTCCGTATCCGCCGCGGTGTTCGCCGAGTGTCCAGCCGTTGAGCGTCACCTTCGCGCACTGATCCACCGCCCCGAAGTGCAGAATCACACGGTCACGCACAAATCCGTCGGGCAGTGTGAACGTTTTGAAGTAGCTCAGGCACGGATTCTTCCCGAGACGGCGGCCGATTCCCGACAGCAGGGATTGGGGCACAAACGGTACCGTGATGTTCTCCGACGGCCCGCCGTTCACGGTGATCTGCCATGTTCCGTTGAGATTGAAGAAGGAGTCGCGGCGCAGTCCCGGTCTGGGATACACATCCCACGGAGTTTCGCCGGAGTACAGCAGCCATTCCCCTTCCTTGGTGAGTATCTGCCGCGTATTGTCCTGTTTCATGTTTTCTTCCTTAAATTTATATTACAGTTCGGTTATTTTTATCTGATTCGTCTTCGCATCCGTCTTCCGCACGGTCACGCGGTCGTCTCCGGTGAGATTTCCGATGAGAAGCGGTGAGAGCGGATTGTGACTGCGGTGATTTTCCTGCACGAGCGGAAGGATGTAGTTGGCATAACAGTACCGGCATCCGTTGACGCAGGTGTTGTATGCCCCGATATCCACCGCCGATGCACATCCGCACGCCTTCCGCTGATTTCTGTCGCGCGGTGCGGTGATCGGCTTCCCGGTAATTCCTGAGAGACGCTCCGTATCGATGCATGCGGCGTGCGTGATGCCGTAGGATGAGAGATCCGCCTCCTCCGCACAGGTGTCAATCGTGATGCCGACCCGCTTCGCAGTTTCCGAAAACGCCGTCAGAATCCGGTCAAGCTCGTACGCATCCGGCGGTCGGATATCCGGTGCGGTTTTCCGGGTGTTTTTGTAGAAATCGAGAAAGCTGATCGTGCATTTTTCCGCAGAATCCGCGAGCATCTCCGCCAGTTTCGCGAAATACCGGATGTGGTACTCCGCAGTGTACGTTTCGCTGATGAAAATGGGATCGTACCGCCAGACAACGCGATGCCGACCCAGCTTTTCTGCCAGCGCACGGAACGCGGGAATGAGCACATCGTTCTTCGACGGCACGTTCGTCTCCGCATCGCGTCCGTATGAAGTCAGCGTGAACTGGAAGTAGTACGGATACTCCTCCAGAAGATGCAGGCGATTCATCATCGGCACGGGATTTTTTGTCCAGAATACGAATCCGTCCACGGCGTCCCGGTTCAAGGGAATCTTCGACACCTGATGCGGATTCATGGGATTGCGGACGCAGACGAAGCCTTCGTTCAGCCGATGGAAAAACCAGTCTGCGTACAGTGCCGGGATATCCGTCCGCCGGCTTGCGCTGATAATCATCTCCGTCCTCCCTGTTTGTTCTTCTGCTATTATCCTATCACAATTCCGGGATTTTTGCAAGAAAAAACAGCCGGATCCCACCGTTTTTTGCAGGAACCGACTGATTTTTACGGAAAGTTTACGGACGCATGAGGTAGTCGCAGCACTTTCTGATGTATTCGAGCTTGTAGCCGCGCACTTCCATGGGTGCAAACCGCTCGCCGGGGATTTCGAGATTGAAGAGATCCGCGTAGCCGATTTCACGCAGAGCCGCAACGACCTTGTCAAACTTGACCTGACCTCTGCCGAAGGGCATCATGTGCTGGTCACGTTCGCCTTCGTTGTCCGCGATGTGGAGCGCATGGAGACGGTCACCTGCCGCACGGATGAAGCGCACCTGATCCTTGTCTTCGGCGAGATTGAGGTGTCCGGTGTCAAGGCAGATGCCGAGGTGACGATCACCCACCGCGTCGATCATGGCGTTGATCTGTTCAATGGTTGCCGCGATTCCGCCGATGTTCTCCAGACATACCTTGAATTCACGGTCGCCGAGGTATGCGTCCACCTTTTTCAGAATCTCAATGTTCCGCGCCGCGCGTTCTTCCCACGTCAGATCGGGTTCGGATGCACAGCGATCCACATGGAGCACGCCGTTTCTGATGCCGATTGCGTGGTACAGATCCAGCCAGCCGCACAGCTTATCGTACGCATCCGCATCGGTGCACAGACGGATCTTGAGCCACAGGTGTCCCTGCGTCATGGTGAAGTTTTCGCGCTCGAGGAACGCCCTGAATTCCGCACCCACCGTCTTGGGATCCCCGCGTTTCAGCAGCATTTCGCCGTGTTCGTCCGACAGTTCCGCCGCCGTAATGCCGTGCTTTTTCAGTTCCAGCACCGCGTCCTCGGGAGAAAGTTCGATGTAGTACGCCGTCCACACCGCAAGTTCGGGTTTCGTCATAATCAATGCCTCCGTTGACATTTTTTCTTATGATACCACGAATCGCCCGGATTGTCCAGAGAGTAAAAGAAAAAAGCAG
>JAFTPW010000428.1:0-3396 GCA_017463075.1 Clostridia bacterium | reverse complement strand
GGTCAAGGGTGAGGGCGGATTTATGCCTCTGAAGGAGCTTTACGAGGACGGCGAATACACCGAACCCGAAGGTGCCATCGACGATTACGGCGTGCGTCTGAAGGAAACGAAGCTGTGGAAGTTCTACGACTCGGTCAAAATTTTCCCGGATGACGCGGTGCTCTGCCTGAGACGCGTTCCCACGATGTCCGCAATCACAGGCAGGGAAAAAGCGGAAATCAAGCATGAATACCACAAGGACATCTTCCGCCGGATTCTCGCGTTTGAGTATCCCGAAGGCTATGTCGAACCGACGGAAACAACAGAAGAATAACAAAAAACGGAGCATCCCATTTTTCAGTGGGACGTTCCGTTTTCTCGTTTTACAGGGATTCTGCCGCCGCGACGTATTTTCTCGCCAGAGCGGTGATGGCGGCGTAGTCTCCCGCTTTGATTTTTTCCTTGTTCACAATTCCCGTAGCCACGCCGATTCCGCATGCACCCGCACGGATGTAGTCCGCGAGGTTGTTTTCGTTCACGCCGCCGACCGCGAGGAATTTCAGATGGGACAGCGGTACGGCAACGGCATGGAGGTAGGACGGCTTCATCTCACCGTTCGGGAAGAGCTTGATGAAATCCGCGCCCGAGCGATGTGCCAGCGTTGCCTCAGACGGCGTCAGGGAACCGGGGATTGACACCAGTCCGAGCTCGCGGGTGCGCCGGATCACGTCGGGATTGGTGTCGGGCGAGATGATGAATTTCCCGCCTGCCTCTGCGGTGAGCTCCGCCTGACGCTCCGTGAGAACCGTGCCTGCGCCGATGTGCATGCCCGGGAAGGCTTCGGCAAGTGCGCGGATGTTTGCGGCGGTTTCTTCGTCCGACGGATTGCCGAGACTGTCGTAGGTCACTTCCGCAAGACGGATGCCGCCCTTGTACATGGCTTCTGCGGTGTTGATAAGCTGATCCCGGGTCAGACCGCGCAGGATCACGATGATTTTGTGTTTTTCAATGGCTTCGATTACGGTATTTCTGTCCATGTTCTGCCTCATTTTGTTTGTCTGCCGATGGCGGCGGTGTCGATTTCCGGGAAACCTTCGCGCGGATGACGGAAGGTGAGGGTTTCGGGATCGAGATCCGCTTCGTCGGTGGTGTGATAGGTGTGGTTGACGCTGATTTCGTTGTAGTCGTACACGGACTGAGCCATCCAGCCGAACCGGGCGTCCTTGTTGATGATGACATTGTTCTCAACGACCGCACCTGCCGGATTGATGGGGAAGTCGGGATCGTTGAACTGTGCGAAATCGTGAATCAGCCGGCTGAGCTGCGGGTATTTCGTGATCCACGGCTCGTCGTTTACCGGAGTTGCACGGAGTTTGACCCAGTGCGGGGAATCCGGGGTGTCGCATGCCTGATGTGCCCAGCCGCCGTTGACAAATCCGTCGCGGTTGCGGTCGTCGTAGGAGATGGGATTGATGCTTTCGCCGATGATGATGTTGTCACGCACCACGCAGTCCCGTCCGCCGCCGATGAGGAACGCGTTTTTCCGCACGTCGATGAGGATATTGCCGTACGCGGTCTGACCGGAGAGTCCGTCGTCCCAGTAAATGCCGTCAGGTGAGAAGCCGTCTCCGCCGATGTTTCGCAGAAGATTGTACCGGATCACCGTTCCGTGGCCGCACCAGTCGTAGCCGGAGTAGATTGCGCCCGCGTCGCTGGAATGCGTCACAACATCGTGGATGTAGTTGTATTCGATCAGGTGCTCGTTGCCGCCGTAGCCGATTGCCATGTGCGGCGAGTGGCTGATTTCGTTGTGTGCGGCAGTGTTTCCGACGCCATGCAGGGAAATGCCCGCCTGATAGGTCTGGAATACCTCGGAGAAATCGTGGATGAAGTTGTTCACGGCGCGGTTATTCCCGGGAGTGAGGGTTTTGCGTTCACCGCCGTTGAGGATGATGCCGCCGCGTCCGGTGCGTGTGATTTCACAGTTTTCGACGGTGTTGTCCGATCCCGTGACGGTGATGCCGTTTTCCGCGACGTTTTTGACGACGAGATTTTTCAGTACATTTCCGCTGCCGCTCGCCGTGATGCCGCCGGATCTGGTGCAGGTCAGCGTGAAGCCGTCGATGGTGGCATTGTCCGCGTTTTCGATCGTGATGAGCGGCTTCTGCGAGATCGAGACTTCAAACACGCCGTCCTCGGATGTGGGATAGACGTACAGGAGCCCCGTTTCGCGGTCAAGGTAGAATTCGCCCGGCGCGTCCAGCTCTTCCAGTACGTTGTAGAGATAGTACAGCGCACCCGGACGGCATCCGAAATTGCTCACATACTTCGGGGAAATGGCGCGGTTGTCGGTGTTCACCCGGATCGGCGAGGAGGAATCCGCCCAGTCCCAGTAGAAATAGCCGAACGTCCATGCTGTTTCCGGGGTCTTCCAGTTCTTCATCCGCTCATTGGTTGCTTTGTCGACGATGTACGTGCCGCCGCGCGGATTGCGGATGTCATAGTTGCACTTCCAGTAGTTCTGCGGCGGGAATTCGTTGACCTCACCGAGATCGAGCACGGCGTCGAGCTTGAGATAGCCTTCGTTCGGGTACCGCGCCAGCGTCATCCGGCGGTCGTTTTCGAACACTTCCAGATTGATCCCGCATTCGCCGTTGTCGTAACGGGATGCGGTGTGGTATGCCCCGATCGGATACACGCTGCCCCAGTCGGATTTCGTCAGTCCGTATGCTGTAAGATCAATCACGCGCACATGTTCTGCGGCATCCGGAGAAAGCCGTGCAAGAATGTCATCCGCCGGGCGCGCGGTTTCGCTGTGGGAGACGGAAATGCCGCCCGTGAGAATGGCACCGGGTTCGCCGAGGTAAGTGCATCCCGAGTCCCGCATGTCGAGTGCGATGCTCTCGCGGTAAACGCCTGCCCTGACAAGAACGGTGCCGCAGCATTCACGTGCCGCCGCTTGCGCAGATGCAACGGTCGGATATCCGCTGTCGGGAGAAACGGTAAAAATTCTGCTTTCCATGATTCGTTCCTTTCGCAGAGATGGATTTTTCTTCATTGTAGCACAAATTCCGCCCGACTGCAAGAGAAAACGCAGTCCCCGTGACAGGAAAACTGCGTTTGATGGTAATTTCAGAATCTGCCGGAGCGTCCGCCGTGGGATCTGCCGGATGAAGACCGGTGAACGGAGCCGCCGCCGTGATGCATACCGCCGGAACGGTTCTGCTGGGTCTGGCGCCGTGTCCTTCTCACATTGCGGTACAGGAACAGGTCGCGCGATAACGTCACACGGATGCTGTCCCGCTTGGCGTAATCCGATGCACCCGCCTGCTTGCCGACGGTTTTCAGCTCATTCTTCCACGCACCGACGATGAGTCCGGAGAAGAGAAATCCCGCGAGGAGGGAGAGGGGCAGGGC
>JAFTPW010000427.1:0-3243 GCA_017463075.1 Clostridia bacterium | reverse complement strand
GCGGCGATGGCGGAACTCTACCGGTACGGGATGACGCTGACGGAAAACGAGCGCCGCGCGGGATTCTTCTGCCGGTTTGCCGCCGATGAGGACGACGGGATTGTGACCGTGCGGCTGGAGCTGACCTACCGCAGACCGGGTGCGCCGTCGGTGAGAAAAACGGTCGTGCATCGCTGGCGGGACGGGTTTCTTCTGCGGGAGAGAAAGTCCCCTGTATAATATTGTAGTAAAAATATACGCTTTTGTCAAGGCATCCGCTCAGATTGCACCAAAATCCCCTTGCTTTTTTCGCCGGGATATCGTATAATTATTAAAAATACAACCCCGGAGGTTCAAAAATGAGCAGAATCCAACTCGTGAACATCAAACAGGGTACCAAATCCGTGCCGCGGTTCTCGCAGGGCAACACCCTCCCGCTGGTACAGCGTCCGTTCGGCATGGCGGCATTTGCTCCGCAGACCGAGCGCAACGGAAGCTGGTATTACCATCCCGAATCCCACAGCATCGAGGGCATTCGTCTGACCCACCAGCCCAGCCCGTGGATCAACGACTACGGAACCTTCCTCATGACCCCACAGAACGACATCATCGCGAACAATCACGGCTCCGCATGGGGCGGCCATCGTCCTCAGGATGACGTCATGACGCCCTCTTACGTGAAGATCAATTTCCTGCGCTCCATGTGCGATTTCGAGGTCACTCCCACCGAGCGCGGCGCCGTCTGCCGTCTGAATTTCCGCACCGACCGCAGATCCTGCCTGTCGGTTCTCCCGCTGATGGGCGACTACGAATACACCGTTGTGCCGGAGAAGAACGAGATCATCGGCTCGACCACCGGTCACTCGGGCGACGTCGCGAAGGATTTTAAGATGTACTTCGTGCTCCGCTTCCCCGAAGGTGCGGTCGACTTTGACGCGGTACAGCCCGAAAAGAACGGCACGCGCGAGGGTTACATCCACATTTTCCTCCGCAGTCAGCAGGTCGAGTATGCCATCGGCACGTCCTACATCTCACCCGAGCTTGCCGAGCTGGTGATTGATCGTGAAATCGGCGGCCGCAGCTTTGACGAAGTGCTCTGCGAAAACAACGGAATCTGGGAGGAACGCCTGTCCCGGATTGACGCTCAGTTTGACGACGCGGATGTGGAAAAGACCTTCTACACCTGCCTGTGGCGCACGTTCCTCTTCCCGCACAAGTGTTATGAATACGACGCGGACGGCAGGATGATCCACTACACGCCCATCGACGGCACGGTTCACGAAGGTCCCCGCTACACCGACAACGGCTTCTGGGACACTGCGCGCACGGTATATCCCCTGTTCACCCTGATCGCACGGGATGAGTTCGCGGAAATGCTCGAAGGCTTTGTCAACGACTACCGCGAAGGCGGATGGCTCCCGCGCTGGCTCTCCATCGGTGAGGTCGGATGCATGCCGTCCACGTTCATCGACTGCGTCATCGCGCATGCTGTCGTCAACGGCATCGGCGACCGGAAAACATGGGAAGACGCTCTTGATGGTATGATGAATCACGCGAACCACAACGGCCCCATGCCGCGCTTCGGACGCAACGGTGCGGAATCCTACGTGAAGCTCGGCTACGTTCCGCGCGACGAACACGGCGAATCCGTGAACCTGACGCTCGACGCCGCGTACGGTGACTGGTGCATCGCGGAGATTGCGAAAATCCTCGGACGGGACGAAATCGTGCCCGAATACGAACGCCGCGCGAAGAATTACGCGAATCTCTGGGATCCCGAAACCGGATTCATGCGCGCGAAGGATACCGCCGGTGTGATGACGCCCGATTTCGATCCCGTGAAGTGGGGTCGGGACTACACAGAAGCGGCGGCATGGCAGACAACGTTCGCGGTTCCGCACGACATCGAAGGTCTCGCTGAGCTCATGGGCGGCAGGGATGCTCTCATCGCCAAGCTGGACGCATTCTTCGCGGAGCCTCCGACCTACCGCGTCTGGGGTTACGGCGGCGAGATTCACGAAATGACCGAGCTTGCGGCGCAGGATTTCGGTCAGTGCGCGATTTCCAACCAGCCCTCGTTCCACATCCCGTTCATCTACGCATACCTCGGGGAAATCGAAAAGACCCGTTACTGGGTACACAAAATGGCGCTGGAGGCATTCTCGTGGCGCGACGACGGATTCCCGGGAGATGAGGACAACGGCACAACCGCGGCATGGTATGTCTTCGCGTGCCTCGGCATGTATCCTCTCTGCCCCGGCAAGGCTGAGCTTGTGAAATTCCCCGGCATCGCGAAAAAGTGGGAGATCAGGGCGTAGTCGTTTCTTTATTGAATCAATCACAGCACAACAGACAGCATCGGCTTTTTCACCGGTGCTGTTTTTCGGCGATTTCAACCATTTGAATCACACACGGTTTCGTTGACTTCTTTTGGTTTTTGTGCTAAAATATAGTTGTATAGCACTGTTCAGAAATAAAATATTCATCAGGAGATACGAAAATGAACGCAAAGAAACTCATTTCCCTCATTCTCTGCGCGCTGATGCTGGCGTCTTCCGCTGTATCCTGCTCCGAAAGCACCGTACAGGAAACCGGCTCCGCATCCGAAAATACTCCCGCAGAAACCACCGCAAATGCAGGTGAAACCGCACCCGAAACCATCGAAGAAACCAGGCTCGAACCCAATCTTCCCGACGCCAACTACGAAGGCTACGAATTCCGCATGCTCGGCAAGGGCGAATCCATGGTACACTGGCAGTCCAAGGACCTGACCGCCGACGAAATCACCGGTGAAGCCATCAACGACGCGGTTTACAACAGAAACGTCCTCATCGGCGACCGCTACAACGTGAAGTTCCTCGAAATCGATGTTGCCGACTATTTCGCTCAGCAGAACGAAGTCAACCTGAGCTGTCAGGCAGGCACCGACGAATACGACATGGTCGCGCTCAAGCCCGAAGGCGTTGTTTCCTCCTTCATCGCGAACGGCTACCTCATGAACCTCCGCGATATCCCGAACATGGATCTGACCCAGCCGTGGTATGACCAGAACTCCATCGAGCAGATGTCCGTCGGCGGCAATATCTACTCCGTCATGGGCTCCATGCTGACCATGGACGACGACGCGACCGCCGCTGTCTTCTTCAACAAGCAGCTCGCTGCCGCAAACGGTCTCCCGGATCTGTACGAAATGGTTGACAACGGCACGTGGACCATCGACAAGCTGACCGAATACGCCGACCTCGCGAAGAGAGATACCAACGG
>JAFTPW010000426.1:0-3761 GCA_017463075.1 Clostridia bacterium | reverse complement strand
GACTGAGATGTGGGAACGCAAGTCCGGCAACTGGCTCTGGAACGAAGGTCCCTGCGTCATTTACCGCGACGGTCAGTACATCATGAACTATTCCGCGAACTTCTACGGCAGCAACGACTACGCCATCTGTGTGGCAACCGCGGATCATCCGATGGGCCCGTGGAAGAAGTCCGTCAACAATCCCGTTCTCTCCCGCCGAGGCGATCTCTTCGGTGCGGGTCACAACGCGTTCTTCACCGGTCTCGACGGTCAGCTCTACACCTCCTTCCACATCCAGACCAATCCCGACAAGCCCGGAGGAAACCGCCGCACCGTCATCGGCAAGGTCGAGTTCTCCGAAAAGAACGGCGAAATCTTCCAGACGATCGAATAATTGAATCAGGGCGAACATGAAACAGAAAATCCGCGTCACCGTCCCGCGAACTCATCCCGCTGCCGTGCTGGCTTGTGTCCTCATGGCAGTCTCCGCCGTTGTGAGGCTCGTGTACTACCTGCCCGGGAATCTCACCGCCGGGATTGTGACGGTTCACCTCATTCTGCCCGTGTCCGCCGCCGCACTGTTCATCCTCGGCACCATCGCGAACGGAAAACACCTGATCCCGTGTTCCGTTTCCGCGGTCGTGCTGGGGATCGTCTTTTTCATCCTCAAGGCGTTCACGTTCACTCCGCTCCATCAAGCCCTGTGCACCCTGCTGTATCTGACCGTGCTGGTTCTGTACACTTTGACGGTGACGGGCTGCATCCCGACGAAAAAACTGCTGTATCCGCTCTTCGGTCTGCCGCTCCTGTACCATATTTTAGTCGAGGACATGCAGCTGTACGTCTTCGCGGAGCCTCGCGTGCCCGTCGCGGACTGGATGCCGGAGATCAGCGTGCTGTGCATCATGGCGGCGCTTCTCAGTCAGGCATTCGCGATGCGGACGGAGAAAACGGGCGAACCTGCAAAGGAGTAATTATGGAATCCGTATCGAAAAACAAGCTCACGGACGAAAAAATCCGCGAAATCACAGAAAACGCGTTTCCCGGATGCACACTCAGCGCGAGCGAGGAAATGACCGCCGGGATGTGCAATGCGCTCTACAAAGTCACGCTGTCCGACGGCAGAAAGACCGTGCTCAAGGTCTCATCCCCCGGCATGTACGGCAAAGCGACGAACGAGCAGTGGCTGATGGAAACCGAAATCGCCGCCATGAAGCTCGCGGAAACGGCGGGAATCAGGGCTCCGCGCGTGCTGTTTTACGACGACACGATGACGCGGTGCACGGGGAAGTATTTCTTCATGGAATACGCACAAGGCACGCTCATGTCGGCGATGAAGGACGCGCCCGAGGAGACGAAAAAGAAGCTCCAGTTCCAGATGGGCGAGGCGGTGCGGAAGATCGGGGAGATCAAAAATGACAAGTTCGGCATTGTCTCAAGCGGCATCACGTTCGACTCACTCCACGGCGTGGTGTATCAGCTCATCTCGAACGTTGTGGGCGATCTTATGCGGAACGACGCCGAGCTCGGTGTGCCCGGGGAGACGATCCTCGCACAGCTGAGAGCGGACAAGCCGTATTTTGATGAAGTGAAAACGCCGTCCCTTGTGCATTTTGATATATGGCAGAACAATATCATTGTGCAGAACGGCGAAATTGCGGCAATCCTCGACTGGGAGCGCGCGCTGTGGGCAGAACCGCTGATGGAGGACCGCTTCCGCGACTACGGCATGCATCCGGACTATCTCGCGGGCTTCGGTCAGACGGAGTTTTCACCGAACGAACAGCGCAGACTGATCTGGTACAATATCTGGATCAACCTCGCCTTCATGGGAGAGCGCTACACCCGCGGGTACATGAACGAGGAGCAGTACAGCCGGGTACGGGAGAGAATGCTTTCCCACTGGAACCGGCTGTCCGCGTGAGATACGCTGTGCGCGTAACGAAAAATACAATCTTTCCGTTATGGAAGAGGTATTTATCAACAAATCAGACCAATACGGTTTGTGCATGTTGTCTGCGGGACGCCCGGGAGCCAATGTCATTAACTTAAGATAAAAGTTATCCGTCAACAAGCCCAACATCCGGTTTTGTCATTCAGAGGGCGGGTTGTCCTGTAAACGAAAGCCCAATGTCCTGCCCGATGAATCTGTGTATGTCCTGCTTTGTTCGGCATATGTCCATAGTTTTCGTGCAGGTTCAGCTGAAGGGGACTCACTTTGTGATAACGTACAGTTTGATGATATAATAATTGTGCAAACCGTTCATCAGAATTGTTTGTGAGTAACCTTCAGCCGAATACTCAAGACAGCCACGGACATATTCCGATCTGAATAGGACATGCACAGATTCATCGGGCACTGTGTATGGCTTTGTTCACAAGCGGTTTTCGCCCTCTGAATGACAAAGGGTGGCGTCAGGCTGGTATAAATCGGATTTACCTTAAGTGAATGCCATTGTCCGGGAGCTGTCACCTACGGTGATCTGGAATTCCGACGACATGATATCACCGACAATTTCATGAAAAATCCCGGCATATATTGACTTATCCGCTTTATTATGATAAAATAGCTATAACTGCGAAAGTGTCGCGAAGCACTTTCCAAATCCAATGAGAAAAGGAAACAACATCATGGCAAAGAAACTCAGAGCCGGTATCATCGGCGCCGGCAACATCGCTACCTCCGCACATCTTCCCGCATATCAGAAGCTGACCGATATCGTTGAAGTTGTTGCAATTGCGGACATCGTTCCCGAAAGAGCAAAGGCTGCCGCTGAAAAGTACAACATTCCCAACTATTATTCTTCCGTTGAAGAGCTCCTCGCTAACTGTGACGTGGACTACATCGACATCTGCACCTGGACTGCGGCACATGCACCCGTCTGCATCGCTGCTGCCAAGGCAGGCAAGGACATCCTCTGCGAAAAGCCCCTCGCCGCTACTCTGGAACAGGGTCTCGAGATGGAAAAGGCAGTCAAGGAAGCCGGCGTGAACTTCATGCTCGCAGTCGTTACCCGTTACGGCGCAGAACAGATCAAGTGCCGTGAACTGTACGAAGAAGGCGTATTCGGCGAAATCTACGCGGCAAAGACCCAGTATGTAAGAAGACGCGGTACTCCCGGCGGCTGGTTCACCGATAAGGAACTCGCAGGCGGCGGTCCCGTTCTCGACATCGGCGTACATGCCATCGACCGTACCTGGTACCTCATGGACAGACCGAAGCCGGTTTCCGTATCCGCTGAAGTTTCCTACCGCATCGGCGACTTCAAGACCAAGGGTATCACCCGCTGGATGCCTTTCGGCAAGGGCAACGGCGTATTCAACACCGAAGACTCCGCAACCGTATTCTTCCGTTTCGAAGGCGGCAAGACCATGATGGCTGAAATCGCATGGGCAATCAACGGTCCGGAACACGCTACCACCCAGCTCTTCGGCTCCAAGGCAGGCTGCACCTTCGAACCTCTCACCATCTACGGTGAAAACGAAGAAGGCTACCTCGCTGACCTCAAGCCCGAAATCACGCCCAACAACTACTTCGTTGAAGAAATCAAGCACTTCGTTGAATGCGTAAACGAAGGCAAGACTCCCATTTCTCCCATGGAAGACGCAGTTACCGTACAGAGAATGCTCGACGGTATCTATCGCTCCGCGGCTGAACACAAGGAAGTTACCATCTGAATGGATTAAAACAAAAGTCCCGGCTGAAATGGTCGGGGGTCGTAAGAAAGTAATATCATATTTTTGCAGGAACGGCATGGCTTCGGTCATGCCGTTTCCTCTTT
>JAFTPW010000042.1:0-3089 GCA_017463075.1 Clostridia bacterium | reverse complement strand
GAACAAGGATCAGAATCTCGTTTCCAAGGTCAAGACCCAGGAAAAGGTTCTCACCCGTACCATCGACAAGGCAATGGGGGCAATCAGAGCTCTTCAGGAGCAGCCCGCGGCCGAATAAGGAAATGTGACAAAAGAAAAGGACTGATGTGAGTGTCAGTCCTTTTTTCGTATGCATCAATCCTTCAGCGTGATCTTCACGACGGTGTAAATCTTATCGTACATCGAGTACCGCGGGATGTTGACGTATGCCATGCCTTCGTAGTTGCCGGTGCGCCAGTCGCTGAACAGCTTCAGTTCGCTTCCGTCGGAGAGGAGACGGCAGGATTTTACGCGGCTTGCGGGAATTCCGGGCAGGGACAGCGGTCCTACCGGCGGATCCATGACGAGCGCGTAGACGACGTTCCCGTTCTGCGTATAGCGGCCCCATTCGGGCTTCGGGAATTCGCTCTTAAGGCATCCGTAGACGGCGTTTCCGTTCTTCTTCATCCACTTGCCGACTTCGCGGAGAATTTCGATGCTTCTGTCGGGGAACCGTCCTTCCGCGTCGGGGCCTACGTTGAGGAGCATGTTGCCGCTCTTGGAAACGCATTCGATCAGCTTGCGTACCACGACGCTTTCATCCTTGTAGTTGTCGTCCGATGCCGCATAGCCCCAGTGATCGTTGAGCGTGATGCATGCTTCCCACGGAATCGGCTCGCCCAGCTCGTTGAGGATTCCTTCCGGCGGGATGATGCATTCGGGAGACACGAAATCGCCGGAATACACGGTCGGATTTTCGGTTGCAAGGGAGCCGAAGCCTTCACCGGAAACTTCAAGACGGTTGTCAAGAATGATGTCCGGGAAGTGGGAACGCACCATGTTCACGAGCTTGGTAGCCTCCCATTTTTCGCCGCGCATCTCGCCGTAGGAGTAGTCGTACCACATGATGTCGAGATGACCGTAGTTGGTGCAGAGCTCTTCCACCTGACCGTGCATGTACCTGAGGTAGTTTTCGAACGGCTCGCGTTCCTTGTAAGCCTCGTCATTGCGGTGCGGGTGGGAATGATGCTGGTATGCGGGATATGCCGGGTGATTCCAGTCGATGATGGAGTAGTAGAGCCCCACCTTCAGTCCTTCCGCGCGGAATGCGTCGAGGAATTCGCGGACAAGGTCGCGGCCGCACGGGGTGTTCGTGGACTTGAAATCGGTGTACTTCGAGTCGAACAGGCAGAATCCGTCGTGGTGCTTGGCGGTCATGACAGCGTATTTCATGCCGGCTTCCTTCGCGATTTTCGCCCATTCGCGCGGATTGTAGTCGGAGGGATTGAATTCGTTGAAGAATCCCATGAATTCCTCGTCCGAGAGCATTTCCGATCCGCGTACCCATTCGCCGCGCGCCGGGATGGAATACAGACCCCAGTGGATGAAGAGACCAAACCGGTCGTGGCGGAACCATTCGCTTCTCTTGAATTTTTCGTACATGATGTGCACTCCTTTGATGGGTGTATTTTTTATTCAATGATAATATAAAACCGTCCCGTTGTCAAGGATTTTTTGCGGAAACTGTTGAAAAAATTCCGATTTGCTCTTGCACAATGCTTCTGCCTGTGGTATCATGAAGAAAAACGGAAACGAGGACTGAAACCATGGTAAAACGAGACTTATCCTACGGCGCACTCCCGGAACAGAAGCTGGATTTCTACGACTGCGGCAATCCCGATGCTCCGCTGTTCGTGTTCTTCCACGGCGGCGGGATGGAAGCCGGAGACAAGGGAAACGGGGACGAGCGTGCCTTTCTCGAACTGAACGAAGCGGGCATTTCCGTCGCGACTGCGGATTACCGGATGTACCCGTCGGCGAAATTCCCGGATTTCATCGAGGACGCGGCTCTGTGCGTGGCATGGTGCCGGGACAATCTGCCGCATTCCGTGCTCACCGTCGGCGGATCGAGTGCGGGCGGGTATCTCTCAATGATGCTGGCGTTCGATGCGCACTATCTCGGAAAACACGGCATTGACGCGTACGACAGAAATCAGATTGCCGGGTATTTCTTCGATGCCGGACAGCCGACAACGCATTTCAACGTGCTCCGCGAACGTGGACTTGACACACGTCTTGTGCGCGTGGACGAAGCGGCTCCCTTATACTTCATCGAAGAGCCGAAGTCACCGGAGAATCTGCCGAAATACGAGTTTGTGGTTGCGGACAATGACATGGCGGGACGGCTTGAGCAGACGGAGCTTCTGTGCCGCACGATGTTCCATGTCGGGTATCCGGATGAACTTGTGACGTTCACGTACATGGAAGGCTACGGGCACACCGGCTACTGCGGCGTTGTGAAGGACGGAAAATCCCTGTACGCGGAGATGATAAAGACATTTATAAATCGGTAAAAATCCGGCTTTTGACTGGCAGAAAGGATTGAACGATATGAAACGATTCACGGGATTTGAGCACGGCATCGGCATGGGCGGCTGGCTGACGAACTACAAGCGGCTGCAGGTTGTGGAGAAGTCAAAGCGCATGTGGATCACGCCGGGCGACATGGAGCACTTCGCGTCGTACATCACGCGGGAGGATGTCGGATACATCGCGTCCCTCGGGGCAGACCACATCCGGCTCGGGTTTGACCAGATCGTGCTGGAGGAATTCGAGCATCCGGGCGTGTACCGGGAGGAAATCCTCGGCATACTGTCCGATTTCTTCGATTGGTGCGCGGAATTTGGGCTGAATGTGATGTTCAACATGCACAAAGCGATCGGCGCGTACTGCGATGTGGCGTCGGAGATGAACGATTTATGCCGGGATCCGGAGCTGAGAAAGCGGTTCACGGACTGCTGGGTGATGCTGGAGAAACGGTTTCACGACCGGGATCACGTCGCGTTCGAGCTGCTCAACGAGCTGACGACGCCGGATTCGGACGACTGGAACACCCTCGCCGACGAGACGATCCGCGCGATCCGGGAGCTGAACAAAAACCGCATCATCGTCATCGGCAGTGCGCAGTGGAACTCACCCGACAAATTGAAGGATTTGAATATATGGGATGACGAAAATGTGGTCTACACCTTCCACTTCTACGCACCGAACGAATTCACCCACCAGCGCGG
>JAFTPW010000425.1:0-2753 GCA_017463075.1 Clostridia bacterium | reverse complement strand
GCGATGCTCCGGGACGCTACCCTCAACAAGCCTTCCCCGTGCAGGTACTGGAAATTTCAACTGCACAAACGCAGCCGGGGAAGGGGGACCGCACACTTTCACCGAAAGTGGGTGGTGGATGAGGCGTGAACGAACCTGCGCCGAGCCAATGAATAACCATACAAACTATACAAAAATTATACACCACATTGGAGACAAACTATGCTGAAAATTTTATGCCTCGGCGATGTCGTCGGGGAGGAAGGAACGGCTGCTGTTGAGCGGCACCTGCATTCGCTGATCCGGTCGGTCGGGGCGGATCTCGTGATTGTCAACGGGGAGAACTCCGCGGACGGGAACGGGATTTCGCGTGATTCAGCCGAGCGCATTTACGATGCCGGAGCGGACGTCATCACCGGCGGAAACCACACGTTCAAGCGGCGCGAGATCTACTCGATGCTCGACGATGAGGAATACATGATCCGACCCGCAAATTACCCCGCAGAAGCGCCCGGAATGGGCTATGTGATCGCGGATGTGCGCGGATACCGCGTTCTCGTCATGAACGTGATGGGGTGCGTCTACATGGACAACCTCGCGCAGCCGCATGAAACGATCGAGAAAATCCTGCGCAGCGAAAAGGGACACTATGACATTGCGGTATGCGATGTGCACGCGGAGGCGACGTCGGAGAAGCTCTTCCTCGGGCGGTATTTCGACGGCAGGCTGTCAGTCCTCGTCGGGACGCACACCCACGTGGCAACCGCGGACTGTCAGGTTCTCCCGGGCGGCACCGGATACATCACGGACCTCGGCATGTGCGGCTCACACAATGGCATTCTCGGCGTGAAGACGGAATCTATTGTGCATAAATATACAGTGAAAACCCCTGTTATGTTCGAGCCTGCGTCCGGGAATGTGAAGCTCTGCGGCGCGGTATTTGAAGTGGACGAGAAGACCGGAAAGTGCCTGAGAGCCGAGCGCGTCGAAAAATAACGCGAACTTCCTCAGTTACCTGAAACTGCCGTTGCAATCGCCTGCCGTGCGTGGTATAATGGCATTGAAAACAAAAAATACCGGAGAAAACCATTGAAACCGATCCGAACCATAACCGTTCTTCTGCTCCTCTTCTGCCTGACCTCGTGCGCGGACAGCATTGACCTGATCTGCTCGGAGGCCGGGGAAATCGCCGCGTTTTTCGAGCGTGACCGTGTGTTCAGCCGTGAACCGAGCCTTTACGTTTCCGCTGCCGAGCCCGATCCTCCCTCGCGTCCGATTCTGGAGACGGAGACGCACACCGAAATCATCGAATCCCCGTACAATTCCGCATCCAGTGCCGCGACTGTGGCGTCCGTGGGCAAATCCGGGGAATCCCTCCGCGCCGTGACCCGCTCTCTCACGGACGGGGAAAAAACCAAATACACGGGCGTGCCGTATTTTGCGGACTGCGATATTGCCGCCGTCACCGAGGTGCTGGGTACGTACGGGATCGCGGCTGAGGTGGTTCTGCGCTCCAATCCGGCGCCGGCGGGACAGGTTTTCGCGATCGAATACGCCGGTGTCACGGACGGCTCGCGCTACTACATCAACCGGGATGTGCCGGTGACCTTGTATGTGAGCAATCAGAAACCCGCGAAAACGGCGGCAGACGGCGACAATCTTGTCTATCTCACGTTTGACGACGGGCCGACGCTCTCCGACACAGGGGAACTGCTCGATGTGCTCGACACCTACGGCGTGAAGGCGGCGTTTTTCGTCACGGGCGAGGCTGTGGCAAAGTACCCCGAATCGGCGCGGGAAATCGTCGGACGCGGGCACCTGCTCGGCTGTCATTCGGTGACGCACAAATATGAAAAAATCTACGAAAACGCCGCGGCTCTCGAAGCGGAGATGATCGAGTGGGAAGCCATCGTCGCGGACGCGGGCATTACGCTCAGACAGAAGCTGTTCCGGTTCCCGGGCGGCTCCGTCAGCGGGTATCTCACCGACTACAAGCGTCTGACGATGACAGCGATGCTCACGGAGCGCGGGTACACGATCTACGACTGGAACGTGGTGACGAACGACTCCCTCCTGAGCCTCAGACCCGACGGCGTGACGACATACGACTACATCCGCGATACTTTTGCCGAAACGCTGGCGCAGTGCGTGCGGGAGAACGAAGGAAAATCCGGTGCGCCGGTGATTATCCTCATGCACGAGACGGTGCCGGAGACGGTTGATCTGATGCCGTGGCTGCTCGGCTACCTGATCGGGGAAGGGTACACGTTCGGCTCGCTCGATCAGATGGGCGGATCGTGGACGTTTGCGGACCGGGAGTGAGATTCTGCCGCAGGAATCATTGAAAAATCTGTGTTTCCCGCGGTTGACCGCAAGGATCAACCCTACATCGGTTACGTCGATCCGGTGTGTCAGCCTGACGAAATTGCGGTTATTTGTGTAGGGTTGGGTCTTGCACCAACCGCAGGAAGACACCAAACGAACAGTATCCAAGCTGTCAAACCACGAAACCTCATACCCACACCATACAAGAAAGGACAACACACCATGCATAACATCCGCTCCTGTGCGCCTACATTGGCACAGCTTCTTTCGATTCCCGCGTTCACGGATGCCGCGGCGATGCCGGAGGTTCTCGGGAAAACCGGCGGTGCCGTTGACCGTGTCCTCATGTACAATCCCGACGCCGTCGCGTGGTGGATTTTCGAGAAGTATCACGACCTCTTTGAACCCATCCTCGCGGATTCGCTGGTGATGAAGATGGAATCCGTCAT
>JAFTPW010000424.1:0-11085 GCA_017463075.1 Clostridia bacterium | reverse complement strand
TTTATCACAGCTCGGACGTGAGGTGAGAGTCACCGTTGACCGTCCGGCGGGCAGTGTACATCCCGAACACAGTGACATGGTCTACCCTGTCAACTACGGCTTCATCGAAGGGATTTCCTCCGGTGACGGCGAGTGGATGGATGCAGATATTCCCGGCGTATGCACACCTTTATCCGCATTCACGGGTACGGTTTCTGCCGTCATCCACCGCTTTGACGACTGCGATGACAAGCTGATTGTGACGCCGCCGGATACCGTTTTCACGCCGGGTGAGATCCGGAAGATGACTGCGTTCTGCGAAAAACACTTCGATTCCGTCGTCATCTGCCGGGCGTAAATCTGTATTTTTGTGCATTATCAATAATTTCCGCACATTTCGAATGATGTTTTTATGGAATATGCAGAAAGAGCAAAAATTGCATCAAACGTATTGACAATTCAGTTAGCTTGTGCTAAAATTACACCATCATCACGGAAGGATAACAAATCATGAAAACGTTTGTCGTATATTTTGCATATTTTACCTCTTACTTTACGCTGTGTAATAAAGTAAGAGTGTTTGTGCTGCGATAATAGTTTTTATAGAAAATATAGAAGCGGATCACCACAGTATTGACACTGTCGGGAGATTCGCTTTTTTGACTTCCTGACGACTACATCAATAATTTGATTTGCATATATATGCACAGAAAGAGGATTTATCATGATTGCTGTACTCAAGAACGGAACCACACAGAAACAGATCGACAATTTCTGCGAATGGCTGAAGTCCCAGGGCGTGGGCGTACACCCCTTCTGCGTTGAATTCCAGACCGTTATCGGCCTCATCGGTGACACCTCCAGAATCGACGAAGATATGCTCAACGGTCTCGAAATCGTTGAATCCGTAAAGCGTATTTCCGACCCCTTCAAGAGTGCCAACAGAAAGTTCCATCCGGACGATTCCGTTATCGACATTTCCGGCAAGACCAGCGTAGGCGGCAATATTTTCGGCGTAATCGCAGGCCCCTGCTCCATCGAATCCGAAGAACAGATCATCACCGTAGCCAAGGCTGTCAAGGAATCCGGTGCCACCATGCTCCGCGGCGGTGCGTTCAAGCCCCGTACTTCTCCCTACGATTTCCAGGGTCTCCGCGCTGACGGTATCGAGCTCCTTCTCGAAGCCAAGAAGGAAACCGGTCTTCCCATCGTAACCGAAATCATGAACGCAAAGCACCTGCCCCTCTTCGAAGACGTTGACGTTATCCAGGTCGGCGCAAGAAACATGCAGAACTTCGAGCTTCTCAAGGAACTCGGCAAGACCCAGAAGCCCATTCTCCTCAAGAGAGGTCTCGCAAACACCCTCAAGGAACTGCTCATGTCCGCGGAATACATCATGGCAGGCGGCAATGAAAACGTCATCCTCTGCGAACGCGGCGTACGTACCTTCGAAACCTACACCAGAAACACCCTCGACCTTTCCGCAGTCCCCATGCTGCATGAGCTCTCCCACCTCCCCGTAATCGTTGACCCCAGCCACGCAACCGGTCTCTCCAGACTCGTAAAGCCCATGGCTCTCGCGGCTGCTGCATGCGGTGCGGACGGTATCATGATCGAAGTTCACAACAACCCCAAGGCTGCTCTCTGCGACGGTCCCCAGTCCCTCACTCCCGATCAGTTCGACGACGTGATGAAGGCTGTGAACAAGGTTCTCGAACTCGTGAACGACTGAATCTCTTCATTTTATTAATATAACCGGTTATCCAATAACCGCATCATTGAGGTACATCATGAAAACAGGAATTGTCGGTCTGGGTCTCATCGGCGGATCCATGGCCAAAGCATACAAGAAAAGCGGTCAGACCGTTTACGGCGCAGATGCCGACGAAATCACAATCGGATACGCACTTCTCTCCGGAATCGCGGATGACAAGCTCACGGACGAAAATCTCGGCACCTGCGACCTGATTCTCCTCGCGGTCAACCCTGACATCGCATGCCAGTGGCTCCGCGACAACGCTCCCAAAATCGCACGTGAAACCATGGTCATCGACCTGTGCGGCACCAAGCGTCAGATCTGCGAAACCGGCTTTGCACTGGCGGAAGAATACGGCTTCACCTTCGTCGGCGGTCATCCGATGGCGGGTCTGCATCTCTCCGGCATCAAGAATTCCAAGGAAGACATGTTCGCCGGCGCACCGATGGTCATCGTTCCTCCGAATTTCGACGACATCGCACTGTATGACAAGATCGAATGCCTCCTCGTTCCCGCACACTTCGGCAAGTTCACCTTCACGACCGCTGAAGAACACGACCGCGTGATCGCTTACACCTCCCAGATGGCGCACGTTGTGTCCAATGCCTACGTCAAGAGCCCCGTTGCTCAGGAAAAGAATCATGTCGGCATCTCCGCAGGCTCCTACAAGGATCTGACCCGTGTTGCATGGCTGAACGAAACCATGTGGACCGAGCTGTTCATGGAAAACCGCGATAACCTCATCAACGAAATCGACCAGCTCGTCGGCTGTCTCAACGCATACAAGTCCGCAATGGAAAACGAAGACCGTGAAACCCTGCTGAACCTGCTCCGCGAAGGACGGCTCGCCAAGGAATCCGCCGACGGTACGCCCACATGAGACTGAACGCCGGAACATACGAAATCATCATTGAAGCCGGAGCCATCGCAAAGGTCGGACAGTACGCCGCAGAAGCGGTCAAGCCCTGCCGTACCGTGGTGGTCTCCGACGACAATGTGTACCCGCTCTACGGAAAGACCGTGGAAGACAGTCTCACCGGTGCCGGATTTGACGTGGCGCAGTCCTTCGTCTTCCCGCACGGCGAGGAGCAGAAGAATCTCCGCACATTTTCCGAAATTCTCGAGCATCTCGCAGCCGAACACCTGACCCGCACCGACGTGATTTTCGCGCTCGGCGGCGGTGTCACGGGAGATATGACCGGATTTGCGGCGGCATGCTATCTCCGCGGCATCAAATTCGTGCAGATTCCCACGTCCCTGCTCGCGATGGTGGATTCCTCCGTCGGCGGCAAGACTGCGGTGGATCTCTCGGCGGGCAAGAATCTCGTCGGTGCGTTCCATGAGCCTGCACTCGTTGTCTGCGATCCCGATACGCTCTCCACGCTGCCCGCGGATTTCTTCACCGACGGCATGGCGGAAGCGATCAAGATGGGCATGCTCGGCAACCGTCCTCTCTTCGACGGCATCCGGAATCACACGCTCACGACCGCGGAAATCATCGAGATGTGCGTCACCGACAAGCGCGACATCGTCTCCCGCGACTTCAAGGACAACGGCGAGCGGCAGAAACTCAATCTCGGTCACACCGTTGGGCATGCGCTCGAGGTTCTCTCCGACTACACCATCCGCCACGGTCACGCGGTCGCGGCAGGTATGCATGTCATCACGAAAGCCTGTGCCGCACGCGGACTCTGCTCCGATGAACTTCTCACCGATCTCGATGATACGCTCCGTGCGGCGGGACTCGATCCCATGCTCTGCTCCCGTCACAGCGTGGAAGATCTGCACCGCGGCACCCTGCACGACAAAAAGCTCCGCGGAAACACCATTTCCCTCGTCATTCCCAGAGAAATCGGCGTATCGGAGCTGATGAAATTCACCACGGACGAACTGACGGACATCATCCGTCTCGGTATCGCAGAATGAACATCACACTGAATCAACCCAAGCCCCGCGGCACCGTCATCGCTCCGCCGTCCAAATCCCATGCGCACCGGCTTCTGATCTGTGCGGCGCTTGCTGACAGACCATGCCGGATCCGCTGTGACCGGACAAACGACGACATTGACGCTACCGTGCGCTGTCTGACTGCTCTCGGGGCTGAAATCACATACAACGACGGCATTTTCACCGTCAATCCCATCCAAACTCCCGTGAACGGTGCCTCCCTCGACTGCGGCGAATCCGGATCCACCCTGCGGTTCATGCTTCCCGTGACTGCCGCATTGGGTGTTGACGCGGATTTCGTTCTGCACGGGCGTCTCCCGGACCGTCCGCTGTCTCCGCTGTACGAAATCATGCAGGAGCACGGTGTGACGCTGTCCCCGCAGGGCTCGAATCCGTTTCACATCTCCGGCAGACTGACCGGCGGGAATTTCACCTTCGACGGCGGCGTATCGTCCCAGTTCACAACCGGACTGCTTCTGGCACTGCCCCTGACCGGTGAAAACTCCGTCATCCGGCTGACCGGAAAAGTCGAATCCCGTCCCTACATTGATCTCACTCTCGCCACCGTGCGTCAGTTCGGCGTAAACGTCGTCGACGGCGGTGCAGAATTCACGATTCCCGAATCCCGCTTCACTGCACCGGACAGAGACGTGACCGTGGAAGGCGACTGGTCCTCCGCAGCGTTCATGCTGTGCATCGGTGCGCTCTCCGAGGAAGGCGTGACCGTGACCTCGCTCAATCCCGACACCGCGCAGGGCGACAGCGCCGTATTCGACATTCTCGCCGCATTCGGTGCGGACTGCTCGAGAGACGGCGACCGGTACACTGTAAAGAAAAACGTCCTCCGTGCAGCGACAATTGATGCGGCGGAAATCCCGGATCTGATTCCGGTTCTGTCCGTGATCGCGGCGGCATCGGAAGGCACCACTGTCATCAGAAACTGCGGCAGACTGCGGCTCAAGGAAAGCGACCGCATGGAGACAATCCGCTCGACGCTGACTTCCCTCGGCGGTGACTGTACGCTCGACGGTGACACTATTATAATTAAAGGAAGAAAAACGCTGACCGGCGGCACGGTTTCCTCGTTCGGGGATCACCGGATTGCCATGTCGGCGGCGGCTGCGTCCCTGATCTGCGAGAATCCCGTGACCATTGAAGGTGCGGAATGCTCGGCAAAATCCTATCCCACATTCTTCGCGGAGCTTGAAAAACTCTGCCGGTAAAGGAGACAACCATGACAAGCTACGGAATCAATCTGAACATCCGGATCTTCGGCGGCTCGCACGATGAGGAAATCGGCGTGATCGCAGAAGGGTTACCCGCCGGAATCCGCGTGGACGAAGCCGGACTTCAGGCATTCATGGCACGCCGCGCTCCCGGACAGAGCAAGCTCACGACCTCCCGCAAGGAGCCGGACATCCCGGTATTCACGGACGGTCTGGAAAACGGCGTTACCACGGGCGGCACGCTCCGCGCAGTGATCCGCAACACCAACCAGCGTTCGTCCGACTACAAAAAGCTCGCGTTCATCCCCCGTCCGTCCCACGCGGATTATCCGGCAATGGTGAAATCCCACGGCCACGCGGATCTTCGCGGCGGCGGACATTTCTCCGGCAGACTGACCGCTCCCATGTGCATCATCGGCGGCATCCTCAAGCAGGAACTCGAACGCCGCGGCATCTTCATCGGTGCGCACATTGCCTCGGTCGGAGCCGTGAAGGACAAGCTCTTTGACCCGGTCAACCTGTCGAAGGCTGATTTTGACGCAATTCCCACGGATTTTCCCGTGATTGACCGGAATGCGGGTGAAAAAATGAAGGAAGTCATTGACGCGGCACGTATGGAGCTTGACTCCGTCGGCGGTGTCGTCGAATTTGCGGCAGTCGGACTTCCCGTCGGCATCGGTGAGCACATGTTCGGCGGCATGGAGGGCAGAATTTCCTCCGTCGTCTTCGGTATTCCCGCCGTCAAAGGAATCGAGTTCGGTGACGGATTTGCGTCCGCGTCGGCTCTCGGCTCCGAAAACAACGACCCGTACACCACGGACGGCAGAACCATCACCACCGTCACCAATCACTGCGGCGGAATCCTCGGCGGTATGACCATCGGTATGCCTCTGATCTGCCGCGCGGCTATCAAGCCCACTCCGTCCATCGGCAAGCCCCAGCAGAGCGTCGACATGGACAAAATGGAAAATACAACCCTCGAGATCGGCGGACGTCACGATCCCTGCATCGTTCAGCGTGCCGTTCCCGTATTTGAAGCGGCGCTTGCCATTGCTGTTTACGACGCGCTGCTTGACTCCGATAACTGGGAGGATATGGAAAGATGAGCAAGAAATTAAGATGCGGACTGATCGGCATGCCCCTCGGTCACAGCTATTCCCCTGAAATTCACGCCTTACTGGGCGATTACGACTACACCCTCACCGAACTTCGCGAGGAGGAAGTGGGTGAATACATCCGCTCCGACCGCTACGACGCCACCAATGTCACCATTCCCTACAAGAAAACCGTCATGCAGTTCCTCGACGTGATCTCCGACGAAGCCCTGCGCATCGGATCGGTCAACACCGTCACCCATCTGCCCGACGGACGTCTGCGCGGCGACAACACCGACTATTTCGGTTTTGCATACATGCTCGACTGCGCGGGAATCGACGTGAAGGACAAAATCGTCGTTGTCATCGGTGACGGCGGTGCATCCATGACGGCCCGTACCGTTGCGGCTGACCGCGGTGCAAAGGAAATCCGGATTCTGACCGAGGAAGGCAACACGCCCGAAAATCTGCCGAAATACTCGGACGCCGAAATCCTCATCAACACCTCTCCCGTGGGTATGTACCCGAAAAACGGACGTTCCCCCGTTCCCATGGACAATTTCCCGCACCTCTGCGGCGTCGTTGACGTGGTCTACAATCCCTCGAAGACCGCCATCATCCTTGACGCCGAGGAACGCGGTATTCCCTGCATCTCCGGTCTGACCATGCTGGTCGCACAGGCAAAGGTCGCATCCGAGCTGTTCACCGGCACAAAAATCTCCGACGATGTTCTCGCAACCGTAACCCGCAAGGTTCAGCTGGCAAAAAAGAACATCACCCTCGTCGGCATGCCCGGATCCGGAAAGAGCACCATCGGACGCGCGCTCGCAGCTCTCACGGGACGCGAATTCATCGACCTTGACGACTACATCACGGAAAAAGCGGGCATGCCCATTCCCGAAATTTTCGCACAGCACGGGGAACCCTATTTCCGCGATCTCGAAACGCAGTGCCTCGAGGAGGTTTCCAAGCTCTCCGGCATGGTTCTCTCCATGGGCGGCGGCACTCCCGTTCGTCCCGGCAACCGTCGGATGATCCGTCAGAACAGCACCGTGGTATTCCTCAAGCGGGATCTCGCTCTGCTCCCGAAGGACGGACGTCCGGTTTCTCAGGCGAACGATCTTGCAAAGCTGTACGAAGTACGCCGTCCCTTCTACGAAGAGGTTTCCGAATACGAAATCGATGTTCAGCCCTCTGCACAAGAGAACGCAAAGCACATTCTTGAGGTGATCGGCTTATGAAATTTCTCATCATCAACGGACCCAATCTGAACATGCTTGGCATCCGCGAACCTTCGATCTACGGCAGACAGGATTTCGCGGCGCTGCTCAAGCTGGTGGGCGACACCTGTGACGAAGCGGGAATCGAATACGAAACCTATCAGTCCAACCACGAAGGCGACATCGTTGACAAAATTCAGGCAGCCTACGGTGTGTTCGACGGCATCGTCATCAACCCGGCGGCATACACCCACACCAGCGTTGCGATTCTCGATGCGCTCAAAGCGGTCGGCATTCCCACAGCGGAAGTACACATCTCGGACATCAACACCCGTGAAGAATTCCGGAAGTTCTCCTACGTGTCCCTTGCGGCGAAGTTCACCATCGCAGGTCATGGTCTGGACGGCTACCGCGAAGCGATTCTTCAGCTCAGGGATCTGATCGAAGCCAACTGAAAACAAAAGCTCCCGAAGGATTTTCCAACGGGAGTTTTCTGCTGTTATTCGTTTTCCCAGACCTTGTCGGCGTCTTCGATTCTGCGGTCGTGCCAGTAGAATTCGCGGTCACGCTCGCCGATTTCGCGGATCACGCGGCAGGGATTGCCGTATGCGACCACATTTGCGGGAATATCGCGCGTCACAATCGAGCCCGCACCGATGACGGAATTGTCGCCGATGGTGATGCCGGGACAGATAATGGCGCCCGCACCGATCCATACATTATTCCCGATGTGCACGGGGAGATTGTACTGGTACACCCGCTTGCGGAGGCTCGGCTCGATCGGATGACCGGCGGTGGAAACAATGACATTCGGTGCGAACATGACGCTGTCGCCGACGTAGATATGCGTATCATCCACGAGGGTCAGTCCGAAGTTCGCGTAGACATTCTTTCCGAAATGAACGTTGTGCCCGCCCCAGTTCGCGTGAAGCGGCGGCTCGATGTAGCATCCCTCACCGATCTCGGCAAACATCTTCTTCAGCAGCTCCGTCCGCTTCTTCCCTTCCGAGGGACGCGTCATGTTGTAGTCGTACTGCATCTCCAGACATGCCGCCTGTTCCGCCGCAAGATTCTCGTTGTCGCAGGTGAAGAGAAGCCCGCTGTGCGTTTTGCGGTAAACTTCCT
Organism: Clostridia bacterium; assembly: GCA_017463075.1. Taxonomy (GTDB): domain Bacteria; phylum Bacillota; class Clostridia; order Oscillospirales; family CAG-272; genus UMGS1696. The sequence goes on along the minus strand of JAFTPW010000424.1, from coordinate 2,738 downwards.
CCAGCTCAAGACGTTCCTTTTCCGTCATTCTGTTATCCTTCTTTCATTCTTACGTTTTGATTTTCTCAAGTATAACGCATCCGGCGCGAAATTGCAAGAGGAAGCCGGAAATTTCCGGAATTTAAGTCTGTGAAAAATTTTACAATTCAGCGACAATATACATTTTCAACAAAAATCACCGCGAATTTTGTCTATCAAAATCCGCTTCAAACGGCATGTTGTTCACAATTTCTTATATATTTCCCGGGAAATCCGTGGTATAATATTGAAGATAATTTATACCATGCCATGTTTGGCACGGTGAATAACAATCAGGAGGAAATTCCGCTTTGGAACATGTATTTGAATACTTAAAAAGAAGCATATCCATTGCATGGAAGTCCGTATTCTTCAATTTCAAGCAGTACGTGTGCTTCTTCATTGCAATCATCATTGTTCAGCTTCTTTACGGCATGATGACGGTTTCCAACGACAACAACAACTACGTGGAATACCAGCATGTCACCGAAGAATATAACTATCATATGGTACTCCTTGGTCTGAACCATGACCAGGCGCTCTACCTCATCGAGGACCGCGGCACCGTATTCGCATCGGATACGATATTCAAGGTTGTCGATACGTATCAGTACACCAACAACTTCACCGGTGAAGAACGCTACGACGTATATCTGCTCTTCATCAACGATATCGATTACAGCCTGAAGCAATTCTCACAAAAATACGAAAAGGATCTTGCAGCGCTCGGGTCGGAGGGATCATCCTTCTCCAAACGAACCACGCAGCTTCTGACCTTTGAGGACAACGAGCGCGCCAACGCCGTCACGTTCTTCCTCATCACCCTCATTCTTCTCGCGGTCTGTATCTTCCTGCTCACGCAGCTTTACAACATCAGAATCAACCAGTACAAGTTCCAGTACGGTATCTATCTGACGTTCGGCGCGGACTTCAAGATGCTCTTCTCGACCTGCTTCTGGGAACTGTTCGTCATCTTCATCGTGACCTTCGTTCCTTCGATGCTTCTCTCCACGCTGATTTCCTTCTGCCTCTATCTCGGCAACGGTTTCGGCTTCATCTTCAATCCGCTTTCCATCCTCAAGGTGTTCCTCTTCACCCTCTTCGTTATTCTGGCATCCTGCTGGACTCCCATGAAGATAATGTCCGTGAAGGATCCCATGTCCCTCATCGTGACCGAAGACAACTCCAACCTTGTTACCTCTCCCCAGCGTTCCTTCAACATCTTCGCGGAAAACTTCCCCGTCAAGTACGAATTCTACTCCATGTGGCGTTTCCGCAAGTACAATATCCAGCTTCTCACCTCCGCGATCGTATTCTGCGCGCTGTTCATCATGGGTCTTTACATGGCGGATATCTACACCACCGACCTGTATTATCCCCGTCCGCAGTTTGAAATCGACATGACGGCTTCCGGCTTCGAATACGATGAAATCATGTCCGACGAACTCTACGCCCTTGACGGTGTGCGTGCGGTTGAAATCAACGACAACACCACCGAAGGCTACGAGCTTGCTTCCCACATGATCGTGGAAAAGAAGGACGTCCGTGCATTCAAGAACCTCGTTGCATACGCGGGCACCGACTTTGATACCCAGGACAAGTACTGGCGTGTCAACTCCGAAATCATCTACACCGCAATTCCCGAGGAACAGATCAAGATTCTCGAAGACTACGAATACTCCGGTGACCTGACCTCCATTCTCACGCCCGGTACCGTAATCGTAGGCGACGCAATCTCCAACGTTCCCACCTACAAGTTCGAGGTCGGCGACAAGATCTACCTCTCCAAGAAGACCGGTCAGATCAAGGCGGTTGATACCAACGTATCCGGCCGTGCGCTTCTGAAGAATCAGATCGAATTCTTCCGTTACGAATACTACGAATTCACTGTCGGTGCGGTTCTTCACGACGTTCCCTCCGGCTCCACTCCCATTTACCTCAACCTCGATGACTACAAGACCATGACCGGCAAGACCCCGAAGGCTACCTCCTTCAACATCTACGTCGATCAGGAAGCTACCGTCGATGAAGTAAAGACCCTGTACCGTGAAGTTCAGGAATGGAGCCACGACTACGGTGACGTCAAGGTCAGAAACAAGGAAAACACCCTTCTCACCGCAGTTGCTCACGACAAGCATTACAACGAGCTCTACATCTGCATTTCCGTTCTCATTCTCTTTATCTCCCCGCTGATCTGGTTCTTCTCCCAGACTCTGTACTACACCAAGCGTGAAAAGGAATTCAATATCCTTCAGTCCATCGGTGCGGTAGCAAAGGAAATCAAGATGATCTACTTGCAGGGCGGTCTTTCCATGGCAGTCATGTCCCTGTTCGTATCCATCATCCTCAGCTATGCGGGCAGCTACATCCTCTTCTACGTCTACAACGTCATGATGCCCTACTTCACCAAGGAAAACGTACGCTACATGTTCTACATGCCCTGGTACGCAATCCTCATCAGCATCGTCATGTCCGTAGCGTGCGGCTTCTTCTCCACCTACCTGCCCTTCCGCAGCTATTACAAGAACCGCTACTCCCTTGACAACGGCGGCGCAGGTCACGAATTCGGCGGAGACGAGTAATTTTTACAGAAACCCAAGGAAATACTTATTGATTTGAGAAAGGATCCGGCTGTTTCCCACAGCTAAGGTAATATAAAATGGCAGATACCATTGAATACATGCTGCAAACCGAAAGCGTTATCAAGCAGTATAAGCAGT
>JAFTPW010000423.1:0-2608 GCA_017463075.1 Clostridia bacterium | reverse complement strand
TTAAAATTATAGCACTTTTTGTTATCATCTGTCAAGTTATCTGTAAAGTTTCTGATGGAGAACCTGACCGGAATCTGCCCCGGATATTTGTGACTTATGACGGGAAAAGCCGTGAATCTGCCGGATGAAGCAAAAAAAGAGACAGGTTCAACGTGTCCTGCCTCTTATCTGGTGCATTTGTCCGCAGCGGTGAATGCTCAGCCGTTTTTCCGTTTGGGTTTCATTTTCAGGCACCTTCTGCCAGATATTTTTCCGCCTCGTGAACAGCTGCTGCACCGTCTGCAACCGCCGTCACGATCTGGCGAACCTCCTTCGTTCTGATATCCCCTGCGGCATATACGCCCGGGATGCTGGTTTTCGTGTCTTCGCCGGCAGCAATGTATCCGGCTTTGTCAAGCTCGACCTGACCTGCGAGAAATTCGGTGGCGGGTTTTCTGCCGATGCTGACAAACACGCCGTCGCAGGCAACCGTGCTTTTCTCGCCGGTATTCACGTCGGTAAGCGTTACACCGGTGATTTTTGCATCGTGAAGCAGTTCCGTCACGGTGCTGTTCCAGCGAAATTCCACGTTTTCCGCTTTCAGAAGGGGCTCGTGATAGATTTTCGTTGCCCGAAGCGTGTCGCGGCGATGAACCAGAATTACCTTTTCAGCGATGCGGCTGAGAAGAAGTGCATCTGCCGCCGCAGTGTTTCCGCCGCCTGCGACAACAACCGTTTTCCCGCGGTAGAACATTCCGTCGCATGCGGCACAGTAAGCGACACCGCGTCCGACCAGATCCGCTTCTTTCGCGACGCCGAGCTCTCTCGGATTTGCTCCTGCCGCAATCACCACCGTCTTGCTGAACAGCATTCCGTCGTCCGTTTCGATCTCTTTGGGTTCTGCGGTAAGATTCACACGGACAACCTCTGCCGACTGAGTCTTTGCTCCGAAGTGCTCTGCCTGCTTTTTCATCTTCTCGCCGAGAGTGAACCCGTCAATGCCATCCTCAAAACCGGGATAATTGTCGATCCGGTGCGTCAAAGCCATCTGACCGCCCGCCGAATAGCGCTCCAGCAAAAGGGTGTCGAAACCTGCTCTTGCCGCATACAGTGCCGCCGTATAACCTGCCGGACCGCCGCCGATAATGACCATATCGTAAACGTGATTGTTATCTTTCATTTTCATGTACTCCTTTTTCTTTTCTGACCATAGTATATCGCATTTTTCGCTGCATTTCCGTGATGACATCACATAAAAAGACGTCCTCAGGGGATTTTCCGTATTTGTGTTGAAATTCCGAGGGAAATCGTGTATAATACTGCCATGAAGATTCTCAGCCGTTCAGCTGTTTCGGCGGATCAAAGGGAGGAAGGACTGCATGGACTTTCAAGATTATTTTCCCATATGGAATCAATTAAACTCTGAGCATCAAAAACAGATTCTGAGCACGCTTGCCGACCGTTCTGTGAAAAAAGGAACGGTAGTCCATAACGGCGGAAACGACTGCACCGGACTGCTGCTGGTGAAATCCGGTCAGCTCCGTGCCTGCATTCTCTCCGAAGAGGGAAGGGAGATCACCATTTACCGTCTGGTCGATCGGGATATGTGTCTGTTTTCCGCGTCCTGTATGATGCGTTCCATTCAGTTTGAAATCACCATCGAGGCGGAAAAGGATACGGAGCTGTGGATCATTCCCGTGGAGGTTTACCAGAGCATTATGACAGAATCCGCGCCCGTGGCAAACTATACCAGTGAACTGATGGCAGCCCGGTTTTCCGACGTCATGTGGCTCATTGAGCAGATTATGTGGAAAAGCCTCGACAAGCGCATCGCCGCTTTTTTGCTGGAAGAAAGTGTCATCGAGGAATCTGCCGTGCTGAAAATCACCCATGAAACCATTGCCAATCACCTTGGTTCCCACCGGGAGGTCATTACCCGGATGCTGAAATACTTCCAGAATGAAGGGATGGTCAGACTCTCGCGCGGGACGGTAGAAATCACCGATCCGGAGAAGCTGGAAGAATTGTGTGAAGAATAAAACAATGTCCGCCGATGCAGGTTTACAGTCTGCATGACGGACATTTTTTCACATTCTGCCGATTCAGAGATCCATTCCGCAGGCAGTGGAACGTTCCGTCAAAGCACGGTCGTTCATCACCGTATCGTAGAACCGGAATCCGCCGGAGAAATTGCAGGCGTCATGAGCTGCGGCAGATTCTGTACGATGGTCACGTCCATGCCAAGCTCCCGCAGATTTTCCGCCAGTTCCAGTCCGATGAAGCCGCCGCCCGCCAGAACCGCCGATTTCGGATGATGCCCGCGGATGTATTCCCGGATGCGGAAGGTGTCCTCCACGGTACGGAGCGTGAACAGTTTTCCGCTGTCAAGACCCGGGAAGGGCGGAGTCGTCGATTTTGCGCCGGGAGCGAGAATCAGCTTGTCGTAGCTTTCCTCGAATTCCGCAATATCATAACGGTTTCGCACGCCGGCGGATCGTTTCCTGCGAAAAATATTAACAGGATGGATTTGAATGAAGGCATTGAAAACGCGGCAAAATTATGATATAATAAATCTTGTATAAAAATCGCAGAGGCGAGAAAAATATCAGGAGGAACAACTAAAATGGCA
>JAFTPW010000422.1:0-3068 GCA_017463075.1 Clostridia bacterium | reverse complement strand
GAACAGTCGCCGCCCCAGTGAACCGGGAACTGCTGACCGCCGGCAGTCGCGCTTCTTGCAAACAGACACGCTTTGTTCTCGCCATAGTAGTCCCTGAGAACATCGAACACGGTCTTGTTGTAAAGCTGGGTATAGTAGTTGTGCATCTTCACGGGATCGGCGCCGTTGTGATAAATCACCTCGGTCGGGATGCGTTCGCCGAAGTCCGTCTTGAAGCAGTCCACACCCATTTCGCAGAGGGCACGGAGTTTTGATGCATACCACGCGCAGGCATCCGGATTGGTGAAGTCCACAATCGCCATCGCGGGCTGCCACAGGTCGCACTGGAAGACGGAACCATCGGGATTTTTCAGGAAATACCCGTTCTGCACGCCTTCGTCGAAGAGCTTTGACCGCTGCGCAATGTACGGATTGATCCAGACGCAGGTTTTCAAGCCTTTGTCAGCGTGCAGACGCGCGAGCATTTTCTCGGGTTCCGGGAACTGTCGTCTGTCCCATTCGAAATTGCACCACTCAAATTCCTTCATCCAGAAGCAGTCGAAGTGGAACACCTGAAGCGGGATATCGCGCTCTGCCATGCCGTCGATGAAGGAGTTGATCGTCTCTTCGTCGTACTTGGTCGTGAACGATGTCGTCAGCCACAGACCGAATGTCCACGCGGGCGGAAGTGCGGGTCTGCCGGTAAGGGTTGTATAATTGGTCAGCACCTCCCGCAGATTTTCGCCGCCGATGATGTAATATTCAAGCGACTCGCCGGGCACCGTGAATGAAACCTTTGACACAGTATCCGAACCGACCTCGTAGGAAACGTTGTCCGTACTGTTCACGAATACGCCGTAGCCGCGTGAGGAGAGATAGAACGGCACGGATTTGTAGCTCTGATCACAGCAGGTGCCGCCGTCGGAATTCCAGATCTGCACGCTCTGTCCGTTTTTCGGGAATGCGGTGAACTTTTCGCCGAAGCCGTAGATGTACTCACCGACGGAGAGATCGAGCTGTTCGCGGATGTATGCGGTTTTGCGGTTCTTCGGGTATGACCAGAATCCGTCGTCAATCTGTGCGGCGAGGCGGCGTTCGGCGTGGCTTTTATCTTCTTCAATGTATGTGAGCGATCTCGATGCCCCGCCGGTCAGTCGTTTTGCGCCGTGGAAATACTGCACATACCAGTCGTCAAGGCTGATCCGCACGCGCGTCTTCCCTGCGGTCATTTCAACATATTTGTCCGTCTTATCGATCACGGGAATATAGTCCTGATTTTCGTTCAGCTCAAACTTCGGGGCGTTGTCAAGGGTGCCCCTGTAATGCACAATGCTGACCTTGATGACGTCTTCCATGACAGCGGTGAAGGTCAGCTCCAGATTCGGGCCGCCGAGTGTCTGACCGCGGTTCCAGATGCGCGAAGGCGTGGCGAGAATCCGGATCGACCGGCTGTCCGTATCAACTTCGTATGCCTGACCTGCGTACCGGAGCGAGTATCCGTGCTGTGTGAGCCAGTATCCGTCTGCGAATTTCATGGTGATGTGTCCTTTCCGGTATTGTATTAATAATGTAACTGTTTCCAAACCCTGTCTGCACTGCTGTTCCGGAATCAATCGAGATACATAAATCCGTTGTGCGGTATCGCTAACTCCGTGATTCCCTTCATCAGAGTCACAGTGCTCTCGCTGAGCATGTCTCCCATGCAGTTTCTGACGGTGCATTTCATCTGTACTGCCGCGCCCGTGTGCTTCCCATAAACCGAAGGTGAGCCGGATGTGGTGACGAGGATGCGTATCCACGGGACATCATGACGGCGTCAGATCGTGCCGGAAGTGCCCTCCAGTTATCGTCAGTGATTCTGCCGGTGTTTCTGCTTCCGGCAATTCTGTGTTCATTTTTATTATATATCCGCACCCTCTCCCTGTCAAGCATTATTTGTTTTACTCAGTTGATTTCATCTTGGCAGAGTGTTCACAACATGACGTAATGTTGTTGATATCAAAGCATACGCTCCATTCGGAAACCGTTTATTTCCAGCTAATTAACCACAACAATCGTTTTGTACGGATCGTGCAATGGTAAAGAACGAAAAAAACTCAAAACAGGAGAAACCACATCAGCTTTGAAATTTGGCAGGCGGTGTTCCGAGATTCTGTCACATCAACCTCCACGGATCACATAATCTTATGCTTCTCGAAAATCCTTGTCAGCAGAATACCGAGCATCAGCCCAACTGCCCCCTGCATGGCGTTCATCGGGATGTTTACGGCGGATGCCCCGAAGCCGTACAGAATTCCCTCAAAGACAAAATAACCGAGGATCATTAAGACTTCTGCCGCAATACCGCTGAGGATCCGTGGAAGCAGTCCGCCTGCCTTTTTGCTGACAAGTCTGCATCCGTAATATGCGGTCAGCGCCATTGTTCCTTTGATGAAAAATGTCACCGGCACATATACGATGAATCCTGACAGAAGATCTGCCAGAGCAGAACCGACAGCCGCTGCCATGAACCCGTACAGAGGAGACATAAGCCAACCGGAAAGAAGCACAATGCAGTCTCCGAGGTTCAGATATCCCGACATAGGGGACGGAATTTTGATTACCATGGTTGCCACGCAGACAAGTGCCGCCAGCATGGAGGAAAAGATAATTTTCTGAGTTGCAGTTTTCATATGTACCTCACAGAATATCAATATACTCGCCGTTCAGTGCCTTGTTCATGCTTCTGACCGCACAGAATTTGCCGCACATGGAACAGGTGTCGTCATGCTCCGGCTTTCTCTCATCCCGGATTTGCTTTGCCGTTTTGGGATCCAGCGCGCATTCCCACTGTGCTTCCCAGTCGAGCGTCCGTCTCGCATCCGCCATTTTATCGTCAATGTCTCTCGCATGAGGAATCTTTTTAGCGATGTCAGCGGCGACCGCCTTCATTTCGGGCGTGATGATACCGCGTCTTGCCGCATCCATTTGTGTTGTGTAATTTCTCATTGCATTGGTTCCTTTCAGGCAGTCTTATTCTGAAAATCGGCTGTTCAGATCAAACGCGTGGTTCATTGGGCCGGAGCCTTTGCCGAGATCGAGCATGGCGG
>JAFTPW010000421.1:0-7071 GCA_017463075.1 Clostridia bacterium | reverse complement strand
GGGTCGATCTTGCTCTGGAGATCCCCGGGAAGGAATCCGAGACGTTCTCCGGCTTCAACGGCGGGTCTGGTAAGGATGATGCGGCTGACTTCGTGATTGCGCAGAGCCTTGACCGCCGCCGCGACTGCGAGATAGGTTTTGCCCGTACCTGCGGGACCGATGCCGAGCACGATGGTGTTTTTCCGGATGAGATCGAGGTATTTCTTCTGTCCGACGGTCTTTGCCTTGATCGGCTTGCCCTTTGCGGTGACAAAGAAACAGTCGTCGTCGAGATCGGAAAGCTCGCCCAGTCTGCCCTCCTTCACCATGCCGATGACGTAGTCCACGCTCTGGTCGGACGGCTCTTCCCCGAAGGAAACGATGCGCTTGAGATAGCTCAGCACGTCCGCCGCCATCGTTACGCCGTCCCCTTCCCCTTCGACAACGATGGTATCGCCGTCGTCGTTCTGGTTCTGTATGTTATAGATCCGCACGCCGAATTCGCTTTCCAGCCGTCCGACGTTCTTGTCAAAGCCGCCGAACAGCCGCGCCGTTGCTTCGGATGATGCGGTGTGAATCTTTTTCTGCTGCATTCTGTTCTCCTTAGATTTGATTTCAAGAAGGATTTGATCATGGAATGGGACTTTCACTCCGTGCGGAATTCTTCGGTTATTCCGTTGTCCCGTCTCAGGTACAGGAGGCACGAGATTTTATAAACGCCGTCCTCAAATGACGCAGTCACTTCCCGCGCGACAAGCTCCGCATCTTCCGTTTCGTCCTTGATTTTCCCGCTCAGCTCGAGCATTGCCTCAGCCGCAGCATCATCGGCCGGGATCGTTTCCCTGACAAGCTCGTATTCGCGGTACACAGTTCTGAAAATCCACACCGGAAGGGGATTCATGCCAAGTGGGCATACCTGTTCCATCATATTTATTGTATCACAAGTACCCGCATCAAATCCACCCTTTCCGAAAAGATTTAATGATTTTTTGAAAAATTTTACGGAAATTTCCGTTTTTTCGCGGCCCGTATAGCGTCTGACTTCCCTTTCCGTCACGGCTTCCGATCTGATTACGGAAAACGTACGGCAGATCACCTCACCGTCGGCGTATTCGTACAGGAGCGAGCCGTCCTTCAGCTCCGTCACTCCGGAAATGAGCACCTGACCGGGGACGACCGTATCGCCGACCTTCACCGCCGCCGTGCCGTTTTTTACATGAATCTCCTCGACCACGCCCGCCTGCACCGCAACCACATTCGCATATGTCCCCTCCGGCGGCAGATTTCTCTCGTCCCGCATCATCTCCCGTACCTGCACTTCAGCCACCGTGCCGTTCATGTACACCGACAGCCACGCAATATCGTCCTGAAGGGCAAGATACTGCGCGTGTACGTCGTTGAAGCTGATTTTATGAAAATTGTCGCCCACGCCGCATCCGAGCTCCCCGAGAAGCGTCACGATTTCCTCCGTCGGAGTGACACGGTTGCCGAAGACGCGCACGTCCCAGATGATCCGCGACGAATGCCACAGCCACAGCGTCATCAGCAGAAACCCGAGTGCGATGGCAGGACGGATCCGGAGATACGCAAGCACAACCGGCAGACCGTGATCCTCGCTGACAGTACATCCGGAATCCGCGAATGTCTCAAACACCCGCACGTCGCAGTCCCGCATCTTCACCGTCATACTGCCGTCCGCATGCATCCGCTGACACCGGAATTTCAGCCCGGCACGCCAGATGCGGTCAAACACTGCGGTTTTGCTGTCACAGGGAATCGTCACCCAGCGCCAGCCGCGCAGAAACCACCTCACTTCCATCATTCACCGTCCTCTCCGAACACAACCGATGCGATGCACCCGCGCACCGTGAGCGTTCTGCCGGTAAAATCCGAGAGCATCAGACACCGCCCTCTCACCGTCAGCCGCTCTTCCTTCATGGAAAGCACTACCCGGCACGGCTCGTATTCGAGAATCCCGGTGCATCCCTCCACTTCCAGCTCTTCCCGGCCCCGGATGACTGTCACCGGCATTCCCGACAGCACATCCACGGGCAGTGCCATCAGCTCCGACAGCTTTTTCGTGATTCCGTCATGCAAAATTCCGTCCTCCCGCGCATAGAAATGATCTGTGAAATCATATGCCGAGTGCGTGAAAGGAATGCCTGTGAAAAAACTGCCCGCCGTTCTTGTCTTTTCCGCCATGCTCCTGCTCCTCATTTTCGGAGATGCCGCCGCACATGCCGTGTCCGATTCGCTTGCGCTGTGCGTCACCCGTGTGATTCCGCCGCTGTTTCCGTACATGGTCCTCTCGTCCGTGATTCTGTCAATGGATCTTGCCGCGCCCCTGTACCGCCGGATTCCGACGGAAAAATGGTTCGGACTGCCCCGCTCTGCCGCTCCCGTTCTGCTCACCGGATTTCTCTGCGGGTTTCCCGTCGGTGCATCCGGTGCGGCTCAGCTCGTGCGTGACGGAAAGCTCTCCCGCAGTGACGCCGCCGCGCTCTGTGCCGTATCCTCCGCTGCCAGTCCCGCGTTCGTCATCGGATCACTCGGCAGTCAGTGGACGCGGGAGTACGGTCTGATCCTCTGGCTGACGCAGGTGGCGGTATCCCTGTTTCTCGCTGCATTTGTGTTCCGCGGCTCCGGCGTGTCTCCGTCAGTACAAACCGCATCGGAAAAAGCCGTACCCTCTGCCGTACAGAGTCTTTGCACAGCCGTCACCTCAGCCGCGCAGTCCTGTATCGCGGTCACGGCGTTTGTCACCTTTTTCGGAACCGCAGCAGCACTTCTGTCCGTGCTGATTCCGCCGCTCACACCGCTGTTTTCCGCTGTGCTGGAGTTTTCCCGCGGGGCATCTTTCGGTGCGCAGACGGGCGGGCTGTACGGAATCATCCTCACCGGTGCATCCGTCGGCTTTGCAGGAGTGTCCGTGCTGATGCAGACGGCGTCCTTCCTTCTTCCGGAAAAAATCCCGATGAAGCCGGTGATTTCAGCAAAGCTCGTCACGATGACATCCTCCGCCGCCGTGTCCGCTGTGTATTATCTCATCCGCCGCCCGGGTGTCTCCGGAATTCCCGCGTCGGGTTCGGTCTTCATGCCCGACAGCGCATTGGTCGTCATTGCAGTGCTCGGACTCATCACCGCTGCCGGAAAAACCGCGTCCCGACTGCTGAAACATACAGAAATCCGATGAAAATCGAGAAAATCCCGATGCAAAAAGGCGGAATTTCAATTGCCCTATTGATTTTTGCGAGGATTTTATATATAATATAGTGGATAAACTGGCGAATTGTGTGACCGGGAGGATTTCATGTGAAAAACTGCGACGAAAAAATCGAGAAATACTGCAAATACTGTGAGCTTGCCGCGACCCTCACCGATCCCGACAAAATGCTCTGTTCCCGTCACGGCGTCGTGGAGGCGTCCCATCTCTGCCGAAAATTCCGGTATGACCCCCTGAAACGTACGCCCGCCCGGAAAAACCGTGAAATTTCCCTTGAATACGTGGAGATTTAAGCGGGAAACCTCATCCTATCCATCCTGTTTATAAAAAATCCAACCATACATCCATTATCTGATCGGAGGACAAACCCTTGATTATCGCACTTGAAGAAGCAAAATACAGACTGGAAAACTTCCGCGCCAATATTGAAGAACTCGGCAGCGCACTCCGCATTGACGAGCTGAGAGAAAAGCTGGAAAAGCTGGACGCAACCACGCAGGATCCCGAATTCTGGAACAACCAGGAAAACTCCGGCAAGGTTCTGAAGGAAGTCAAGAGACTGAAGGACAAGATCGCGGAATACGATGACCTTTACGCAAAGCTGGAGGACACCGTTACCCTCGCCGAGCTTGCCATCGAAGAAAACGACGAATCCATGGTGGAAGAAGTCGAAACCGCAGAACAGGAAATCCTCGCGGAAGAAGAAAAGATCCGCATTGAGATTCTGCTCTCCGGCGAATACGACCAGAACAACGCCATCATCTCCCTGCATCCCGGTGCGGGCGGTACCGAAGCTCAGGACTGGGCGCAGATGCTCTACCGTATGTACACCAGATGGGGTGAACGTCACGGCTACAACGTGAAGCTCATCGACTGGCTCGACGGTGAAGGCGCAGGCATCAAGTCCGCTACCATCATGATCGAAGGCGAAAACGCATACGGCTACCTCAAGGGCGAAAACGGCGTTCACCGTCTCGTCCGCATTTCTCCCTTCGATGCATCCGGACGCCGCCAGACCTCCTTTGCATCCGTGGAAGTCATGCCCGAATTTGAAGACGACAACACCATCGAGCTCAAGGAAGAAGAACTCGAAATCACCGCTCACCGTTCCTCCGGTGCCGGCGGTCAGCATATCAACAAGACCGACTCCGCAATCCGCATCATGCACATTCCCACCGGTATCGTTGTCGGATGCCAGACCGAACGAAGCCAGCTCCAGAACAAGGAAACCGCGCTGAAGATGCTGAAATCCAAGCTCATGGAAATCAAGCAGCGCGAAAAGCTGGAAAAGATCGAAGACATCAAGGGCATCAAGACCAACATCGAATGGGGTGCACAGATCCGTTCCTACGTATTCATGCCCTATACCCTCGCGAAGGACACCAGAACCGGCTATGAAGACGGCAACATTCAGGCAGTCATGGACGGTGAAATCGACGGATTCATCAACGCTTACCTGAAGATGAACGCGGCTCAGGCGTAAACATGAAAAAAGAAGAATCCCGTTTTGTCCCGGATACCCTGTTTGAAGGGATGACCTCCGTCCGCGCAGTCCTCGGTGCCATGGATCAGAAGATCAGCGACCGGAAGATCAGCCGGATTCTCGTGGACGAAACGAAGGTGAAAAGCCGCGCGAAGGAGCTGGGATGGCTCCGGTTCAAGGCGGGTGAATACGGATTTGCGATTGAAACCGTGCCGCCGCATGAGATCGACGCGATGACCACGGGAAACACCCACGGCGGTATTTTAGCTGAGTGCACATCACGGACGATTCCCGCACTGACAGCGGACAGCATCCGACCCGACGGCTTCTACGTCATGATTGAAGGCATCGAGGACCCGTACAATTTCGGCTACGCGATCCGTTCCCTGTATGCCTGCGGAGCGGACGGGATTGTGCTCTCTCCCCGGAACTGGATGAGCGCGGCGGGTGGCGTCTGCAGTTCGTCCGCCGGTGCGTCGGAGCTGCTTTCCCTGTTCGAATGCGATCCGGTCCAGTCCTCGGCGGTGTTCCGGTCACGCGGGTATAAAATTCTCTGCGCCGGCATCCGCGACTCCGTGTCCTCCTTTGACTGCGATATGACCAAACCCGTGTATCTCATCGTCGGCGGTGAGAAGCGAGGCATCTCCTCGGCACTGCTCGACACGGCGGATCAGATCGTGCGCATCGACTACGGACGGGACTTCGCGGGTTCCCTCTCGGCGGCATCTGCGGCAACCGTGCTCGGCTACGAAGTCATGCGGGCAAACCGGAAATAACAGAATCAGAAATGCATCATGCGGAAGGAAACGTTCTGCGCGGTGCATTTTTTGTTTTGCCCTCTTGACAGCGGTTTATACTTGTGGTATAATCATTACAAGGTCACGTGAACCGTTATGAAAGGTGTTAAATCGTTATGAAGAAATTATTATTACCGTTACTCACCGCACTTCTGACCGCATTCCTGCTTTGCGGATGTACTTCGGATGAACCGGTTCAGCCGGAGGAACAGGTTCCCGAAACCATCGAAGAAGTGAAAGAGCCCATCGTATGCACCACGCCCGAGGATCTCGACCTGCTTGACGGCATCGTCTCGGTGCATCCGATCACGCTGAACGAGTATCTCACGAAGCCCGAGTCCGAATACAGCGCGGATCAGCTTGCCTATCACGACAGTGAGCTCGCGAAGTTTCCCATTTATCGGATCGAATACACCGTTGATGACTGCACTGTTTACGCACACCTCACCCTTCCTGCGGAGTACGATGCCGAAAATCCCGCTCCTCTGGTGATTACTGTCGATTCAGGACGCGGATACAGATCCATCTGGAATCCCGCCAGCGACGTCGTGAATGAGATACATCATCCGCTCATGGCTACAATGTACAGCAAAATCACGGAAGAAGTGATTCGCTCCGATATCGCCGAGGATTACAGCAGTATTACACGCAGTTATGCCGTTCTGGTATGCTACCTGCGCGAAACTGAGCCGGGCACCGGTTTTGACGAATTCGGCGGCGATGACGTGAACGATCTCGTGTTCTGGTTTGACAAACTCCCGTCGTTATCGTTTATCGATCAGGAGCATATCTACATGGTCGGTGATTCCCGCGGTGCCATGCAGATATGTCTTGCTCTCAGAGAAGCCCCGGACAGCCTGATCCGTGCGGCACTTTCGTTCTCAGGAGCATACGACATCGCAGATCTGTATGATTTCCGCGAGGATATGCGTGATGAGCTGGAAAAACGAATCGGCGGCACCCCTGAGGAATGCCCCGAAGAATACGCAAAACGAAGCGTGATCAACTTTGCAAACGAGATCAATACACCGCTTCTTCTCGTTCATAACACAGGCGACAAGAGAGTTCCCTATGCACAGGCAGCGGTATTTGCGGAAAAACTGACACAAGCCGGAAAGACCGTCGAGTTTATAACCCGTGACAGTGACGGTCACATCTTATCCGGATCGATAGAAATTCTGGAAATGCTCAACAGAATGCTGGAGCTTTACGGCTGATCGCAGAAAAAACAATTCCACCCATTCTTTCCCTTGCAATTTCCGGAAAAGTGTGCTATCATATAGTCACGGTAACCGGTACCGAATCCGTGAGACAAGGAGGTAATGATCGATGATTCAGACTATTATGGAGGTGGCTGTACGCTGACGGCTCAGGCCCACGAGCCAAGTGTACCCACTTTGTAAAACAGGATTCGCTCCGCTTTGCCGGGGCTTGTCCTGCGTTAAGCTGACAAACAGTCGGGCATTCCGAAAGGCGGTACACCATTAGCTACATCAACGCGGAAGATATCCTTCCGGCAGAGCTGCTAACGCAGATCAGAAAATACATCGAAGGGGAAGCCAGTTCCATCCCGCGCGCAGTCGGACGTG
>JAFTPW010000420.1:0-3451 GCA_017463075.1 Clostridia bacterium | reverse complement strand
GTCAAAGTTCTGTCCGCTTTTTGAAAAAAGGAGATTGAATTATGTTAAAACACTTATGTCCCTGCTGCGGTCGTCACTGCTATCTTGACGAGGTCGGGTGCGAAAGAGGAGCAGAATACAAAGAAACGGGTGTCATTCCGCCCCGCAAGCCTCGTCCCGACGGAAACGGTGAGAGAAAAAAGCCGTCAGAGAAGAAAATGCAATACCTGGCGCTCGACCGTGATGGCAGACTTCTGTGGAATCTTCGGGAAATGAGCGATACGATCCGCACACTTGAAGAAGCGGGAGAGGGCGATCTGCTTTCTTCTCTGCGGGATGAGGACAGAGCCGACCTGCTGATGCTTCTTGAAAAGCTGAAGCACAGTTGGCATCATAAAAACAAATAAACCATTCGGCGCAGATACCGCACTTGCATGGAATGACGCTTGAAAAGGACGAAAAAAAGCAGGAATACGGCATACCTCTTTTGAGATATACCATATTCCTGCAAAACTGTCCTTCAGAGTACGACCGTGATGGTCTGCTCTGTTCTTTTTTTATCCGGTTCACGCCGCCGGATGGAATCTGTTCCGGTTTCAGGTGTCGTTCCGGACTGCGAAGAACACAATCTCACTGCCGGGCGTCTCCGGAATCACGCATCTGAGACCGTTTTCCATCAGTTCCTGTCCGGTTGCCGTAAAGCTCTGTTCCCTGCGTTCATAGAACTCGACCGAATAAGTCAGCCGGGGATTCAGTCCGCGGATTTTCACCGTCTTCTCCTTCCCTTCCGCATCCGTCGGCTTGAAGAGGAACAATGCGCCGCCGATGCCGTTTTCCGGGATTCCGTCACAGCCGTACTGCATGCCGTCCCAGTGAATGTAGTCCGGGCGCGGCAGTGTGTGGTACAGATTGGCATTCCGGATCAGGGGCTTGATTTTTTCGTTCTGCAGATGGCAGTATTCGTCGTAAATCTCCGTCAGACCGTACCGATACTGTCCGTCTTTCGGTCCGCACCAGCTCGAGCACATGATGCCGCCCATGACCAGCGCACGCATTCCGTAGTGAAGATCGCCCTCTCCGTTATAGTGGGCTGTACATTCCGGCGCGAAGGTATCACCGTTGCATGGGAACTGAAGCTGTGCCGGCGGGAAACAGTAGGAAGAATCATAGAAGGTTGTGCGAAGACTGCTGTGATCGGCAGAGTCATCGGTATTGAAGATGGAGGCGCGCCGCATTGTGGCAAAATCCTTCATGGAACCGTCTGAGGAACAGGATTCATACCGGAAACCGGGAATCCGCCGGATCAGATCGTCCACAATGTCGTAAAATGCGCGTGAGCACCAGTACTGCACGTCGGTTCCGTTCGCGTCGTGTCGGTTGTCCTTGTCGGAACGGTGCGGAATCGGTTCAAAATCCGACCGCCATGTGGTTACGTTATTCTCTGTGAAGAATTCGTACAGCTTCTGTCTGCAATATTCGGCGCATTCCGCATTTCCAAGATCCGCAAGTGCTCCGGGTCCGACATGACGGTCGGAGAACCACTCCGGATGCCCATTTACACCGACAGAAGTCAGCTGGTCGTTTTCGTCAAGCACCACTCTGGAATCGTGCAGAAGGACATATACCGTGAAGTTCAGACCAAGAGATTTCAGATATGCCCCATAGTCCGCCATGGTTTCACAGCCGCGGGATTGAATGGTACGGATGTATTCCGGTGCTCTCAGTTTCCATGATCCTTCATGGTTTTTCCAGAGCACGCCGGGTACATCCTGTTTTTCTCCCCACCATCCGTAATCCCATTTCACAGACTGAATCCCCATGGCAGACGCTTTTTCGGGATGAATCTGCTCATCGCACTGAATCAGCGGCTCCTGAGGATTGCGGCGGAAGCTTTCCGGTGTTTTGCTGCGGAAGAACCACCGCTTGAATTCGTTCGATCCGTCCTCAATATCGCCGTCATACACCCCGAAATAGAACGGTGGAATCATGAGATCGCCGCCGGGCACAATCCGGGTCGAAAAATTCTCGCCGAGATCAGCCGTCAATCGGATTCCTCCGGCAGTTCCGGTTCCGTGAATCCGGCAGGAGCTCCATTCAAATGCACCGTAAACGCCGTATTCACCGCCGTCGAAGTAAATCATGGGAATCATCCCGCCGCTGTTGAAATCCTGATGGGTAGTGGTCCATGACGTTACGGTGATTCCTTCCGTGAGGACATCTTTGTAAATCCCGCTTCCGGGGAAACAGACATTCGGATCGTTGTGCCATTTCAGACCTTCCGCCACACCGCTCTCCTTCATAAATCGCCATGCAGTCGGAGGAGTTTCAAACGCCGCTTCCGCTGAGAAAACAATTCCCGGGATCATCCGGATTGTTTCGTCGGATCGGTTGATTACGGAGCCCGAAACCTCAACGGGACCTGCGGTATCTCTCCTGCCCGTCCATTCCATGCGGTATTCGCACCCGGCAGCAGCATCGCAGAATACCAGAACGAAACCGTCCGGCTTCTCTTCTCCGGTTCTGAATTCCCATGCGAATGGAATCCGCGCTCCGTCTTTTTCATATTCCGCAGGCATCGGGAAACAGGACGCTGTCAGCCGTTCCCTGCCGTTTGCAGTCATTCCCGTCAGATGCACGGTACTGTCCTGTACGCATACGGTAAGAACCGCATTATTTGTCCGGCAGCTGAATTTTTCTTTCATAATAGCCCTCATTTCTTCCAAAAGTCAAGTTCTGTCAAAGTCGCAGGCGGGTGTCAGTCAATGATGCACATTATAAAGTCACTCCGTCCTTGAAAATTGCGATTTCCCGATACCCGCCGCGCTCGTTTTTGCTTTCCTGACCGCCGGCAACCGCTTTGATGCAGTTCCACAGCTCATCGGTGCAGTCGTACTCGAGAATCTGCTGTGCATCGAAGTCAATCCAGTGCGGCTTATTCTGTGCCAGAGCTGAATTGGTGGCGATTTTCAGCGTGGGAACCGGTGCGCCGAGCGGAGTGCCGCGTCCTGTCGTGAACAGAATCAGGTGGCATCCGGCGGCTGTCAGATTGGTGACTGCAACCATGTCGTTGCCGGGACCGTTCAGTAGATTCAGCCCGGGCTTCACCGCGGTGTCCCCGTAGTCCAGCACATCCGTAACGACAGCCTGACCGCCCTTCTGGACGCATCCGAGGGATTTTTCCTCGAGTGTTGTGATGCCGCCCGCACGGTTTCCGGGGGAAGGATTCTCGCTGACCGGCTGGTTATGTGAAATGTAGTAGTTTTTATAGTCGTTGATGAGCTTCACGGTCCGCTCAAAAACGTCACGGTTCTCACAGCGCTCCATGAGAATCTGCTCCGCGCCGAACATTTCCGGAACCTCCGTCAGCACCGCAGTACCGCCGTATGCCGTATGCCGGTCGCAGAGTCTGCCTGCCAGAGGATTTGCCGTGATGCCGGAGTAACCATCACTTCCGCCGCATTTGAGACCGATC
>JAFTPW010000041.1:0-3536 GCA_017463075.1 Clostridia bacterium | reverse complement strand
GGGTGTGACCGATATCCCGCAGATTCCAGATGAGTTTGTTGTTGATATCCAGATTGTCATATCGTTTGGGCATTTTACTTCCTCCAATAACTCAAGGTACCTTTATAGTATACCTCGAACAAACAATTTTGTCAAGGTACCTTGACGGATTTCGATTGCCGTGCTATAATTAATTAGCGATAGCTAACTCAATAAAGGAGAGGCTGATTATGGCGATTACTTTGGAAAATTCATATTCCCCGCAGGAAATACGGGAGAAGATACAGACCGTTTCCCGTCCCGACGGCAGTACGGTATCCTACTACGCAGATCATACGGGCAGTATTCATTCAACCGTCTACAAACCGTTTCCCGGTGTATCCCTTGTCCGGAAGGACGTACATATGCCGCAGTTCATCACAAACTGGCGATACGGTCCGGTCAACGCACTGGCGGTCGAATATTGCTATGAGGGACGGCTGGAGTGTCAGGTGGGAGAAGAGTGCCTGTACATTGCTCCCGGGGACATCGTTATTTTCCGCACCGATCCCAATCTGCGGATGCTGCAATACCCGAGCAGTCATTACCATGCCGCCGCACTGATGATTTATCTGGATGAGACATCTCCTGTTCTGAATATGCATCTTGGTATGGCAGGCTTTTCACCGGAGATGCTGATTGAAAAATATCTGCCGGATCACCGGTATTACAGTATTCTGAAAAATACCGATCTGCTGAAAACTGTGTTTGACACAATGGTTCATGCGCCGGAATCGGTAAAAACGATGTACTACGGCGTGAAGATTCTGGAAAGCCTCGTTCTTCTCGCATCGGAAATTCCCGGAATCAGCGAAAATCCG
Source organism: Clostridia bacterium (assembly GCA_017463075.1). Classification (GTDB taxonomy): domain Bacteria; phylum Bacillota; class Clostridia; order Oscillospirales; family CAG-272; genus UMGS1696. The sequence continues at coordinate 2,697 of JAFTPW010000041.1, read as the reverse complement.
CCGCAGAAGGTTCCCAGAGCGCAGGCAGAGATGGTAAAACAGGTCTATCATCATGTCATGGAACATCCGGAGGAACGATACACAATCGAGGAGTTGGCAGAGAAATTCACAACCTCCCCGACCCACCTGAAGCAGTGCTTTCAGATTGTCTACGGAACCTCCATGCAGAAATTCATCCGGGAACAGAAAATCAAGGCGGCAGCCAAAGTGCTGGAAACGACCGACAGAAAAGTGACAGAGGTTGCGCAGATGTTCGGATACAGTAATATCAGCAAATTTGCGGGCGCGTTCAAAAGCATTATGGGGGAATACCCGAAGCAATACAGCATGCACTGCTGTGTGAATCCGAAAAACAACTCCGAAGAAAATGTCTGACCGGGCTGATTTTGTGTCCTGCAGGAGTGGCAGAGCGGTTCGGTGCGTGCTATAATTTTTCCGTTCAAATTACTGTCTGCCGCAGTTAGTATATGCTTACTCACAGATCGCAATTGTACGGACAGCTGATTCCCGGCTGTTCATCATTATTGTGTATCGGTTAGCATCAACTAACTATATAACAGATACATTCCAAAGGAGAACGGATATGAAAAAGAAAACAACAGCACTCCTGCTCTGCGCCTTGCTGCTGGCAGGTGTAATGACAGGATGCGGGTCTGCCGAAGAAACGGAAACCGGTAAAGATACCGCCGGTCTGACTGTGACAGAAAATGCAGGCAATACTGATGCCCCCGAATCAATCACCGTCAGCACCGTGTACGGGGACGTGGAAATCCCCTATGCTCCCGAACGGATCTGCGTTCTGGACATGAACACCATGGACATGATCCACACCTTTGACCTCAGCGATAATGTCGCAAGCCTTGTTTACAACAAAAAGCACACCCCGTATCTTGCCGACTATTACGCATCCGAAAACATTGTTTCTCTGACCGTATCCACGAGAAACGCCGAGGAAGGTGCTGACCCGTACGAATCCTATTACTCCATCGACGCCGACCTCATCATCGGTGACGCGGATTCCGTGGATGCGGATCTGTATGCCGTTCTGAGCCAGATCGCGCCGACCGTGGTTCTTCCCAACGCAGAGGAACACAAGGACGGACGGTACGAAGGCGTAATGGCGAATGCGGCGGTTGTGGCGTCCATCTGGGGACTGGATGCGGAAATGGCGGCTATTGCTGAAACCTACGATGCAAAATATGCGGCTCTCGTCGAAGAATGCGCAGGCAAAACCTATCTTCTCGGCGGCGGCGATGTCTCTGTGAACAGCTTCCGTCTGGCAACCACCGAAGACGGAGGCAGACCTAAGACCACCGAAAGCTCCGAAAAATCCGAAGGTTCTGAAAAATCGGGCAGTTCCGAAAAATCCGGTTCATCCGGCGGCAGCAACAAGGCGGCAAATACCACGGCAATCATTGCATTCCTCACCGAGCTGGACATGGTGAATATCACGGATACCGCTCCCGAAGAAGTCCGTGCGACGGCTCTTGCCGAACTTGACAACGATGCCGCCGCAAAGAAGATGACCGAATGGATCGAAACTGCCGCGCCTGCCGGTCTGTTCATCACCCAGAGAGACTACGAAACCTATGAAGAAATCCTCAGTGCCGGTTACGAATACCTATATCTCGATACACTGACCGTATATCAGAACGGCGGTTTTGCAATCCTCGGCACCGAATGGACACAGCTCAGCGGCGGACTTACCGCAATGATGACCATGGTGGATCAGTTAGCTGCAGCCTTCCTCGACTGAACGCCATGACAAATACACCACACACAAGCTATAACCTGCATATCGAAGGCCTGATTCGTCAGGCTTTTGATATTTGCGAAGATCATGCCGACGCACTCCGCGGTATTCCGGAAGCGGACTGGTTTCTGGATCAGTGCCGACAGTATTTTGCGCCCGAAACCATGACGTCGGTCAAGCCGCGGATCATCATATTCGGGACGGATTTTCCGGTGGAGATCATCCATTCCCTGACAGGACAGCCCCCGTATTGGGTAATCGGCGGAAACAGCGCGTTCACAGTCACCTCGGATGAGGATGTCCCAAGAGATACCGATCCCGTTACCCGTGCCGCACTGGGACAGCTCCTTGTCATGGAACAGGCGAAGGAATCCGCGCTTGTGATCGTTCCCTGTTCCTCGGATGCGCAGAGAAAAACAGCCTATTATCTTCAGAAACACGGATGGAACGTCGTGACGGTCTGGATTCCCGCCGTAAAGGATGAAGCCACCCACAAAGCATTTCTGTCGGAACTGGATCATACCCTCCGGACTCTATGCTGTCATGTCGGAAAACGGTATTCCTTATTCGCCCTGAACCATTCTTCGGAATATATGAATACCATCCGCAGCAGCATCCATGATTTTCTGGAAGCCACGCGTAGAAACGAACAGGTGATGCCGGGAACATTGAGGATGGCGGTACTGGACAGCTTTTTCATGACTGCCGACCTTGACGAATGGCATACCCGTCTAAAAAAACTGACGGCGGCAATCCCGAAAGGCAGATTATCGGAAAATACGAGAGTTCTGCTGATCGGCTCCCCCGTATATTTCCCGAATTTCAAGATTCCTTCCCTGCTGTCCGATGCCGGTGTGGAAATCTGCGGAAGCATTGATTCCCGGAGCGGGCAGTATGAGGGCACATCCGACCATGACTCCGGAAAAGGGATTGCCGCACTCTCG
>JAFTPW010000419.1:0-5521 GCA_017463075.1 Clostridia bacterium | reverse complement strand
GGTATTCCATGCGCACAAGACCAGCTTCCTCTCCCTGCTCATTCTCGATGCGGAAGACGCCGTCCTCGACAACGGCCACGAACAGCTCCCGCTCCGCAAGGGTGACAGCTACTTCCTCCCCGCAGGCTCCGGCGAATACATCATCACCGGCAAGTCCGAATTCCTCACCACCTGCGTCAACTGAATCAAGAAACGCTGTGTCCTCCCGGATACGGCGTTTTTTTGTTGACAAAAGACGTGGTATATGATATAATGAAACCAGAAAAAAGAAAGGAGACTGTTATGAAAAAAGTATTTGCACTGCTTGCCGCGCTTCTGCTTCTGTTCTGCACAGTCCCCGTTTCCGCCGATGATCTGCCGAAAAGTGCGGCGGGCCGTCTTGATTACATCAGGCAGGAGCATCCCGAACAATTCTGTTATTTCTGGACGGAAGGCGAAGTTCTGCATGTTTCTCTGACAACGGACGACCCGGAAATCCTTGCGGAGTATGATGCAATTCTGGAAGGCTACGTGCCGCAGGTTGTTTTTGAGCTCGTTCCCTATTCATTCGATCAGCTTGAAGCATTGCAGGATGCCGTGGATGCACTGTACGCGGACGGCAATCCCTACGCGGTGAAAAGCACAAGCATCCTCGCGCGAAAATGCGCCGTACAGGTAATTGGCATACTGGAAGGCAACGATGAACTGAAAGAAAAACTGTATGAAATCTGCGCGGAGCTTGGTATGAGTGAGGACGCAATCAATTATGTCGAAGATCCGACGTTTCAGGTGCAATACCTCGACGATGCTTCGCCGGTGCAGACCCGCCCGATGAACCAAATCCTGCTGCCATTCGTTCCGGTTGCTGTTCTGCTGCTTGTGCTCGGCGGCATTCTGCTGATTAAACGTCATAAATCTGAATAAACACACAAAAACGCTGTACCCCCGACTTCCTTGTAAGAGATACAGCGTTATTTTTACATCTTCGGATTCATCGTGTACAGCACGAACCGGTCTGCCAGCTCGTCGCGGGTCATTTCCCGTCTGCGGAACAGAATCCGGTAGCGGTAGGTGATGCTCTCGCCGGATTTCAGGGTGTAGCCGCCCTTGAAGTACAGGTTGTTCGCCGCAAACAGACCATAGGAGCGGATGTGCCATGCCGTCGGGAAGCGTTCGTTCTTCTCGTTGTCAAACACGGTCACGCCCATCACGCCGACGCCTTCGGGATTGCCGCAGTAGTCGCACCATGCCGCACTTCTGCTCCAGCATTCCTTTTCCCCGACGCCGCCCCAGGAATTGGACAGGGTTCCGGTGCCGATATCCTCGCGCAGTTCATCCACCAGACGGATGCCGAGAGGTCCTGCTTCCTTGGTGGGTCCGAAATTCACGTCGCCGTATTCCGCCGTGAACGTGATTTCCATGTCCAATGCGCGGCATGCGTCGGTCTGGTTGTAGACGGTATATTTCGTGCTTTCCTTCATCAGCGGATTGCCGTCGTGATCGGTCCAGCGGTTGTTCGCCGTGAAGGATGCGTATGCGGAAGAGGAAACCACATCGGTGACGGATTCGTTCCGGATGATGCCGCAGTTCGCGGGTTCGTTCCAGCAGTCCACGCCGTTGACGTCGCCGATTGCGATGATGAGCGAACGCTGGTGAACGTGCTCCTTCGTCGTCAGATCAAGCCGCGTGAACGGATGCCCCGCGTCGTCGGTGATCTGTCCGAAATACGGCTTGTAGATGGCGGGATCGAATACGTAATCGGAGAAATGCGCACCGCCGACCGTGAGGCTGACTTTGTGTTCCCCGGGAATGAGAACCGCGTCAACCGTTTCCATCGGATCGTCAGCGGCAGTCAGGGTCATTTCCACCCCTTTTTCACCGGACAGAACCGCAATGATGCCGTCCCTGTACGGGGATGCGGGATAAATCCTGTCACCACAGCGCACCGAGGTCACACCCGTGCAGTCCGCGTCGGTTTTGAGATACACCGGCTCCGCGATCAGGTCACGGACGGGCTTGAAGGTTACGGTAAAATTTGTCATATGCACCTCGTCACGCGAAAATTTCTTTCAGATAAGCAAGAGCTGCCTTCGCGTCTGCCTTGAAATCCTTGAATCCGCATTCCACGGACACAGCACCGTTGTAGCCGCCGCGGATCAGCTCTTTTGCGAAAATTTTATTGTATTCAAGATCCTTGCTGTCGGACGCGCCGGGATAAGAGCGGTTCGGAGCCTCCGCGATGTGGCAGTGATCCACCAGCCCGAGATTCGGCACCACGCAGTCCAGATCCGTGCCTTCTTCCGCCATGTGGAACACGTCGTACAGGAGGCGGATGTTCGGATCGTTCAGCTCGCGGACCACGTCGGCGGACTCGGGAACGGTGTTGAACACATTCGTCTCGCACGTGCGGAGCGGTTCGATGACGATTTCAACGTCACGCTTTGCGGCTTCCGCGGCGATGGTGTGCAGAAAATCGTACAGGGTCTCGCGGCTCTTCTCTTCCCCGACTTCCGCGAGGATGGAACGTGCCGAACCGCTTCCGAACACGGCATACTTCGCACCGAGCGCCTGCATCATATCGAAAATGCCGACGGCGTGCTTCACATACGCTTCTCTGTCCGATGCGGGATCCGCCAGCTTCCACTGCCACGGGAACAGGCTGTTGACCGCGATCAGGTTCAGGGGGCTTTTTTTGTTTTCTGCAATCAGATATGCTTTTTCTTCTTCGTTCAGTCCGGTCAGCATTCCGCCGCCGCATTCGGTGAGATCGTAGCCGCAGTCCAGAAGATACCGGCACTTGAGCACAATCTGCTCCGCAGGGGATTCGGGAACGGACGCGACACCCTCGGGCATCAGCGAACCGCCGGGTATGCAGCATGCAAATTGAATCATATCGTTTTCCTCCGTCAGATAAACTGTCTGTCCATGCCGATTGCCTTGAGAAATTCGCGGGCGATGATGAGACTGCCGATGTTGCCGGGATGCACTCTGTCCCACGCGATGTAGGAGGAGTGGCGGTACTGGAGATAGTCGTCAAACGCCTTCTGGAGGTTCACATAGTGGCAGTGGTACTTTTTCGCAACCTCGGCGCTGATTCTGACGTATTCGTCGGTCATCTGCCGCATCATGTCTTCCTTGCAGGGTTCCATGTAGAACGGGGACATGACGATCACACCCTTGACAAGCGGGCAGGTTCTCTCGAGCATTTCGCTGAGATTTGCGCGGTATTCGTCGGGATACACGTGGGAAGAGATGATTCCGGGGCTGTCGAACTGCCGCCAGATATCGTTGATGCCGATCATGACGCTGACCCAGTCGGGCTTGAGGTTCATGACGTCCTCCTGCCACCGGTTCTTCAGTCCGCGGCTGGTGTCACCGCTGGTACCGGTGTTGGAAATCCACAGCTTCCAGTCGGGATACACCACGTTCAGAATATTCTCGACCTGTCTGACATATCCGTTTCCCACACCTGCGTGCAGACCTTCTCCAACAGGGCGTCCCCGTCCGGCATCGGTAGTGGAGTCGCCGGTAAACACAATTCTGTCGCCATCAGCAAGAAGCATAAGATACCTCCGAATATTGGAATAAATTTTGATTTCATTACTGTAATTATATCACATTTGCGCGGGATTACAAGATTCACCGCTAAATTTTGTCGGATTTTTTCATATTTTCAAAACTGCCGCCGGCACAATATCCTGTATCTCCGCCTTTTTGACGACGCATATGTATGATTGGTTTATGCAATGAACGATTCCGCGCCGAATCCTTAATGCAGATCGGATTTTGTGTGATATCATATAAGCACGGCAGAAAACTGTCGGACAATTCAATTCAGAAAGGAATGATTTTCCAATGAACGACCCGCACCATCAGATCCGAAGCTGTTCCGTGAACATTTACGGAATGCACCTTGACTACATACTCCACGAAACCGCCGCCGAGGACAAGCGTCCCGTTTACTCCATCACGATCCGAAAAGAAACCGCATCCGGAACGGAAGAAACCTGCGCATACGACATCAGCAGTATCCGCCGCCGCGCGGTTGAGCTGTTCCATCTGGTGGTCAGCGGTACGGTCACGCCATGCACCCTCACGGACGTAATCGAAGATTTGCTTGCATAAATACAGAAAAATCGCGGACAGGACTGGCTTTTTGCACCGGAATGTGGTATAGTTGATACATCAATACTACCGAAGGAGCCGTGCCATGCAGCTGATCCGCGACAATCCGGTCACATCCATGTTCTTTGCGTTTTTTCTCTCGTCCTGCGTCTTTGCGTACATGCCCGTGTGGATGCGGCTGCTCTTCACCGGATCGGCGGCACTTCTGCTCGTGTTTCTGCTGTTCCGCAGGGCATCCGACCGGTTTCTGCGGCATTCGCTCCTCCTCATCTGTGCCGCGTGCATCACAGCCGGGCTTCTGTCATCCGCATCCCACCTGCATGCACAGAAGCTCGATTCCCTCTCCGGCACCGAAGACACGGCTGTTCTGCGGATCACGGAGTGCGAATACCGCCTTTCCTATGCCGCCGGATACATTGCCGAGGTGGTGGAATCCGACATCCTGCCGAAGCACACGAAAATCCGGCTGTATTCCGATCAGACCTCGCTTGCCGAAGGGGATATCGCAGACGGGACAATTGTACTGCGTTCGCTGAGTGAGGACGGCTCTTCCTTCGACGGACGGGCGTACTATCTCCCGAAGCGGATCATGCTTCAGGCAGAGGATACCGGACTTGTGCACCGTGGATCGGAGCCGTATTTTTCGCTGACCTCCCTGTTTCGCCAGATCCGCGAGCGATTTTCCGCCATGATTCTCGCACATACCTCGTACGAAGCGGGTGGACTTTCCTCTGCGGTTCTGCTCGGTGACCGGGATTCCCTTGACGAAGCCATGGAGCGCGATTTCCGCCGTCTCGGGATCAGTCATCTGCTCGTCGTCAGCGGCACGCACTTTTCCGTCCTCGTCACGCTCGCAGGCACCGGACTGAAACGGTTCCGGATTCCGCCGAAAGCACGCGCCTTCATCAGCATGGGCATCATTTTATTCATCATGCTTCTGACCGGGCTCACTCCGTCGGTTGTCCGTGCGGGAATCATGCATCTGATGGCACAGGTCTCCCTGCTTCTGATGCGGAAAGCCAATATCGTGCATTCCTTCGCATTTTCGGGTGCATTGATGGTTCTCGTCAATCCGTATGCCGCCATGGACTGCGGACTTCAGCTCTCATTTGCGGCGACATATTGTTGTATCCTCTTCCAGCTCGGCAAGGGATCGCTCTACCGCACCGTGCTTCGGAAAACCGGCATGAATCTTTCCAAACTGCCGCTGATTTCCGCGCTTGAGACCGTGTTCTGCACCTGTCTGGTGTCACTGAGCACGCTTCCCCTGATCTGGCTGTATTTCGGAGAAGTCTCGCTCTTTTCCATCCCCGCAAACGTGATTTTCACACCGCTCATTTCCCTGCTCATGCTTCTGACAGGTGTGTATCTGATTCTCTATCCCCTTCGCCTGTTCGTTCTGCCGCTTGTCGCACTG
>JAFTPW010000418.1:0-3435 GCA_017463075.1 Clostridia bacterium | reverse complement strand
TGTACGCATTGGCAACGGAAAGAACCGAGTTCTGAAGTCCGATGAAGGCGATGAACAGACCGATACCGACGGAAACCGCCTGCTTGAGCGCCATCGGGATTGCATTGAAAATCGCTTCACGCACATTGGTCAGGGAGAGAACGATGAAAATCAGACCCTCGATGAACACGGCGAGGAGCGCGACCTGCCACGAATACCCGAATCCGAGTACAACCGTGTACGCGAAGAAGGCGTTCAGACCCATGCCTGCGGAAAGCACAAACGGGAGATTCGCCATCAGACCCATGCACGCGGAGCCGATGAACGAAGCAATGCAGGTTGCCAGAAGCACCGCGGTGGGATCCATGCCCGCGTCCGCGAGAATGCTCGGGTTGACCGCCAGTATGTACGCCATGGTCATGAACGTCGTGATTCCGGCGACAATCTCCGTTCTGACAGTCGTGTTGTTTTCTTTTAATTTGAACAGTTTATTCAGCATAATTTTCACCTTTCTGCTGTTATTAAGCACAGTATAGCATAATCCGGCAGAATTTTCAAGGGATTTGCGGCAATCCGCACAATTATTAGGTCGCGTGGAAAGTGAATTCCGCTAAGAAAACGCGTTATTGCATCGCCCGTCGGACTGTGTTATAATCGAAGCAGAACAGGAAAGGAGTAAACGCCATGAACACAATCGGTGAAAATATCAGAAATCTGCGCAAGAAAAACGACCTCACGCAGGAGAAGCTCGCGGATTTCCTCGGCGTCACGTATCAGTCGGTATCCAAATGGGAATGCGGCGTGACGTGCCCGGATCTGTCGCTGATCGCACCGCTGACGAAGCTGCTCCACTGCACGGCGGATGAACTGCTTGGGCTGACGGAGGATGACACCGCACATCGCACACATGACGAAGCGTATTACGCGTACCGGCACTGCGGCAATCCCGCCGAATCGCTCATGCATGCGAAAGATGCGCTCGCAGACTTCCCGGACGATTTCCGGTACATGGAATGGCTAGCGGATGCGGAGTATCGCTGTGCGCTGACGGAATACCGAACGGGATGCAGTGCGGAGTTTCTCGGCGAGATGCTCGGCAACGCTTACCGCCGCTACAATTATATACTCGATTCCTGCACGGATCACGAATGCATCCGTTCGGCGGCGCTCGGCAAGATTCTGGTGCTGTATTTCCAAGGCCGCGAGGAAGAAGCCTCCTGGAGCGCGGAGTTTGAGTACCCCGATCCGCTCATCAATACGACTGAGGTGATTCTCGAGCTCTCGCCGGAAGGACGCGAACTGAAAGCCCTGCTCGCAGAGGAAGGATGAGAAAAAACAATTCCAAAAATTCTTTCCCTTGACAAAATTCCGGTGATATGCTAAACTGAACCCAACAAAACCACTGCACACGGAGGTGACTGCCATGAAAACGAAAAAAATCGGGTACGAGCCGCCGTCTGTTCTGACATAAATCCACCAGAATTCAAACGCATCCGTACCGCGGGTGTGTTTTTTTATGCAGTTTTCGCTCACTCACAAGCCGATATTTTCAAAAAAAGGAGTGATGCCCGTGAAACGCATGAAAAATATCTTCCGCACCATGGAAAAAGACACGACCACCTATACAAAGCTCTATTCCGCGCCCATCGGGATTGTGCCGCCGTTCGGTGAGCCGTATGGGGACCACGACACGACGTTCTACCACGACCGCATCGGAATCACCGTCGAGCCGCCGCACAAACTCGCGCAGGACTGCCCTTATTTTGTGATAAAATTCCCGTTCGATCTGATTTATCCCGATGAACTGCTCACCGAAAAGGAGGCTGATATCCCCTTGAAACGACTGAAATATTTCTTCCGCCGCATGGAAAACGACACCGCCACCTACTCCTTCAAAGGCGAGGACGGCAGAAAGCACGACATTTACGACGGCGACATCGTCTATCCCGGTCCGGAAGTCCCGCTTCATGAAAATGATCCCACCTATTACGCCGGCAGTCACGCGTTCACGCTGGAGAAGTCCCACAAGCTCGCCGTCGACTGTCCCATCGTGAACATCGCTGTGCCGGTTGAGGAAATCGCGCCTCTGCCGGCTCTGTCCGAAAATCCCGCGCTCTCGTATTCCCCGTACGGCTATCCCGTAACCTTACAGTCCACGCTCGAAACGGCGGCGGCGGATTTCTGTCTCCGGGCGTTCATTCCGTATCTCGACACCCTCAACGAAGGTCTGTACAACCGGAGCCGCCCAGACCGCGAGAACGGGAAATACTACATCCATCATCCCGGCGGCGAGATTCTCATCCGAAACACTGCGTATTTTGCCATGTGTCCCCAGCGGGATTACGAATACCTCAGCGGCAATTCCGTGAAAATCCTCGATGACGGCATTCCGCGCCCGCCGAAGATGTGCCTGTGTCTGCGGATTCAGGTGCAGCTCCCGGCAGGCAAACTCAAGCGCGCGATGATGATGCTGACGTCCGATCTGCCCGAAGCCGTGGATCTCTTCACCGCCGAGCTGAACCGGAAGAAGCTGTCCGAAACGCTCGCACTTGCCGAGAAGCAGTTCCGGATCCGCGCCGCGCTTGAGAAAAGTCCGTACGCCGCATTTGTCGCAAACGGCAGTATCCTTCCCCGTGCAAAGGGCGGTGTTCTGCCTCTCCCCGGTGCCCTTCCGTTTACGTCCACGCCGGCGGATGAAGTGGAAATCGCAGGAATCCGCGGGATGGGCATCCGTCGCGGTGTCACCGTCATCACGGGCGGCGGGTATTCCGGAAAATCCACGCTCCTTGACGCCATTTCCGCCGGGATTTACGACCACTGCGCCGGGGACGGACGGGAGCTGGTCATCACCGATGCATCCGCTGTGAGCATTGCCGCCGAAGACGGACGCGCTGTGCGGGAAGTGAACATCTCGCCGTTCATCAAGGAACTCCCGTCCGGAGATACCGCGTCCTTTTCAACCGAGCACGCATCCGGATCAACCTCGCAGGCGGCAAACATCATGGAGGCGGTGGATTCCGGTGCTCATCTGCTCCTCATCGACGAAGACCGCAGTGCGACCAACTTCATGATCCGCGACAGCAAGATGAAGGCACTCATCCGCCGCGAGCCGATCACGCCTTTCACCGACCGCGTCCGTGAGCTTGCGTCAAACGGGATTTCCACCATCCTCGTTATCGGCGGAAGCGGTGAGTATCTCGGGGTTGCCGACCGCGTGTACCTCATGGACGAGTACCGCATCTCCGACGTGACGGAAAAATCCGCCGAAATCTGGCGTGCGTCCGACAGCGAAATCACAATCCCTGCGCCCGCACAGTGGAATCAGACCCGGCGAATCACCCCGGACGGCTTCACGAGCTATCCCGAAGGCAGTCACACGGAGCGGCTCGAAGTGTCCGACATCGGTGCAATCCTCATCGGGGACGAGAAAATCGACATCCGCGGGCTCTACAACAC
>JAFTPW010000417.1:0-5859 GCA_017463075.1 Clostridia bacterium | reverse complement strand
ATGCGGAGGATGCCTGCTTCAATGTACGGCGATGCAGGTGAAGTCAGAGTGAAAATCACCTTCTGCGTGGTGAAAGAGATCCGCTCGGATACACCGCGCACTTCTATCTCGCCTTCGTAATAGGATGCGTATGCCTCAGCGTAAACAGTTGTACCGGCATTCAGTCCCGTGACTGTATCGGCAAAGCTGTTGTCCGTGAAGCTGTATGTCATGCCGTCCGCCTTGGAAAATACGGCGAAAGGCTCTGCGGCAGTTTCGGAATCATAGAGCAGGAAGCCCCAGTCCGCAATGATGCCGCCCTTCGCATCCGTCACATTGGCTGAGAGACGCGCACTGTCACCGGCGATTTCCGATGCGGGCTGAATCTCAACAACCGGTGCAATACTGCCGTCGGTGATGCGGATCATCTTGGTAAGACTGAATTCGCTGTCAACTCCATGGTGGAACGTGAAGTTCACGGTCACAATGTACATGCCGTCGGAGAAGGAGAGCTTTTCCTGAGAGGTGCTGATCGGAATACCGGAGAGCACATCCCCTGCTGTCAGGGACGGAATCAGCGAGAAATCGAAATCCTGAACAGCGGTACTGCTGCTGTATTCGCGGTAGAACCAGTCGATGCCGACAGCGGTATTGTCCGCCGAACGGATCACAGCACTGACGGTGTGCAGCGGGATTCCAGATCCATCCATTGCCTCCAGTCTGCCGGTAAATGCATAGGTTTCACCGGTCAGCATCTCGAGCGTCGAGGTATCCCATGACAGCCGGTATTCCCCGTCATCCGTAACCGTCCAGCAGTTGTAGCCCTTGAAGGTCGGGGACGTCCAGCCGGATTTTCCTGCGATATAGTAAATCGCGAAATCGCTGTTGTACTGATAGAATACGTCGTCCGCAAAGGTTTCGGGACAGTCGCCGAGGAAGTATGCACTGTTCAGATTGTTGTTGTTCTGGAATGCCGCTTCCAAAACCGTCAGAGATGCCGGAATGGTGATTGTCTCGGGATAACAGCCGTAGAACGCACCGTGACGGATAGTTTTCAGACCGTCGGGCAGAGTGAATCCGCGGATCATCGCATCCCCGAAGGAATACCGTTCGATTACCTCGACACCCTCCGGAACGACGAACAGTTCATCGGCATTGTCATTGTCGATCGGGAACTGAATCAGCCGCGTCATGCCGGAATCGTACAGGGTACCGTATGCGTCCGTGGTGAAATGCGTGCTGGCTTCATCGACTTCAAATGCGTCAAGACTGGTGCAGAAGGAGAACGCACAGGTCCCGATCGTCTCCACATTTGCGGGAATCCGTACGGTTTCCAGAGCGGAGCAGTACCAGAACACATAGTCGTTGATCGCCGTCACACTGTCGGGAATGGTGATTTCACGCAGACTGCGGCATTCACGGAAAGCATAGTGATCGAGGGTCGTTACCGTATCGGGAATCACAACGGTTTCAAGTGTATTGCAGTATGCGAATGCGCTGCTGCCGATCACGGTCAGGGTATAGCCGTCAATGGTCTCCGGAATCTCGAAATCCACTGCCTGCCCCATGTACTTGTTCAGCGTGATGCTCGTGCCATCTGCGTTGACGGTATAGGTGTACTCGGGCATCTTCGGAGTTTCGGGTTCGGATGCCTTTTCCGCGACGCCGTAAAGTTCAAGCTCCGCAATATCACCGTGCTGTCCCGCAAGGCTCACATAACGGAAGTAACGGTAACTGCCGGTATTGAGCATATCGTCTTCTTCAATGACAATATAGTCAAAATTCTGCGCCGGACAGGGTGAGAACCAGATGCAGTCCCATTTGGTGCCGTCGTTGGAGCCCTGAAGCGCCATACCCTGCAAACGTTCCAGTTTATACTCCCGCGGTTTGATTCTGATTTCCGTCAGCCGGTATGTCTGATCGGCATAGAGCCCGCACCACGAGGTGTCATCGCTGGCAAACGGGTCGAATATTGTGGACGCATCGCCGTCGAAGATAAATTCCGCGGTGTCACGGTCGTTCGACCAGGAATACTTCGTTCCGTCACTGCTCAGCCGGCAGATCGGATCGCCTGTAATCAGGGTTCCGGATGTGCATGCGTCCAGTCCTGCGCTGACCGATCCGGGATATGCACTGCCGAACGCGACGCCGTACTTGTCCATCACAACATAGCTGGTGTTTCCGATGGTTTCAACGGGAATGAAGGTCGCCGTATTGTATTCTCTGTAATCGTATTCGGATTCCTTCCATGTCGGCGTTGTCCATCCCTCCGTATTTTCGATAAAGTACAGCTTGAATTTGGAGGTATCGTACGGGAAGGTGTTCGACTCCACATCCGGCGGGAGACCTTCGAAATACACACCGGTCAGCTTGCTGTTGTTGTACAGTGCATAATCCGGCAGAGTCATCTTACCGGTACCGAAATACACGGACACGATATTTGCGCAGGAAACCGCATACGGCTCCAGTGCGGTCAGCGAATCCGGGAAGCGCAGAACCTGTACCATGAGCTGGGAGCTGAACGCGTAGGATTCCACCTTCGTCAAGCCTTCGTTCATGATGATCTCGTTCAGCTTGCCTTCCGGATAACTGATTCCGTATTCGAACGCATATGCGCTTACGGTTTCCACCGATGCGGGAATTTCGTAGGATGTGTCACCGCGTCCGAAAGCATAACGGTACAGCCGGGTCATATCCTTGTCAAAGAGCGCGCCGTATGCATCCGCCATGAACGAATCGCTGTCCTCATCCACGATGAACGCTTCAATATTGTCGTTTGCGGCAAATGCGCCGGTACCGATAGTGGTGACGCTTGCGGGAATGGTGTAGGTTTTTACGTAATAATTATTATAGAACGCAAAGTCGCCGATTTCCGTTACCCCTTCCGGGACTGCGAAGTTATAATAAATTGTACAGTCTTCGAATGCGTAAGGAGCAATCTTCTTCACGGACGACGGGAAATCATAGGCAGTGTACCCTTCCCCTGATACGTATTCCGTATATTTCCTTGAGGGATAACGTATGATTTCCGTCTTATTCTTATTATAGAGAATGCCGTCCTCACTGCTGTACGCGGCGTTGTTTTCATCAACTGACAGTGTTTTCAGCAAATTCATTCCATTAAAAGCACCGTCAGCGATGGATTCGACGGATTCCGGCAAAGTGAGCGAGATGATCTCAGTATCGCTGAATGCATCCTTACCGATGCTGACAAGCTCTGCCGGCAGATCGATATAGCCAAGCCTCGAACAGTTGTTGAACGCCTCAGCAGGAATCTCCGTAATTCCGTCGGGAAGGTCGATATAGAGGATACTGCTGCTGCCCAACGAAATACCCGAGAGGGAGGTCATGTTATCGGGAAGCACAACCGTCGTCAGATGCTGAAAGGTGCTGAGGGACATCGGACTGGTATATGTCTCAGAGTAGACAGTACCGAAGGTCGTAACCGTATCCGGAATGGAAATGCATCTTGCCAGATTGCTGGTATCCCACGAATCCCTGTAATAATACAATCCTTCAATTCCCGTGACGGTATAACCGCCGATGGTATCGGGAATCTCGACATACAGGCTCTCGCCGATGTAAGCTGTGATGGTCACGGATGTTCCGTCTTCGTTGACGGTATATTCAAAATCCGCATCGGTCAGTTCGGTCACGGGCGAGATTGCGTATTCCAGACCATCAGAGTGCATCCATGTTTCTCCCGTCCATTCGATGAGGGCAGGATCGTAGAAAATCGTCACGTTTTCCGTCGTGTTGGAATTGACCTCATACGTCACAGGAAGGAATTCCACGCCGATGCTTCCCGGCAGGGTTCCTTTGAAGTAAAGCCAGCTTACAGACGGATCTTCCCAGCTTGATACACCGAAGGCTTTTTCGCCGATGCTCTCGATCCCGCCGGGCAGGATGATGCTGGCGAGATTCATACAGTTGGCAAATGCTTCGTCGCCGATCACGGTGCATCCTTCGGGAATCTCAACATGTAAAAGTGCCGACGAAGAAAACGCACCGGATTCAACCGTTGTCAGCGTGCCGGGAAACTCCACAAACAGAACATCGGAATACTCAAATGATCTTTTTCCGATCACTTCCACACCTTCCGGAACCGTATAGGCGGAGTCCGTTCTGCCGAGTGGATACCGAATCAGCCTGGTCTTTTCTTTATTGCACAGCACACCTTCGCTGTCGCTGGCATAGTTTGGATTCTCGGAAGCAACGGTAAAACGCTCTGCTCCCTTGCAGTAACTGAATGCACTGTCCCCGATGCTCGTCACACCTGCCGGGATGTTCCACTCCTTCACGGAAGTACAGCCAAGGAACGCACATGTGCCGATGGTTGTCAGTGTTGACGGCAGATCAAATTCCGTTACATTCTTAACCCAAGCAAATGCATGGTCCCCTATTGTCACCAGTTTGTCAGAAAGTGTGATCTCCGTCAGGTTTTCACCGCTGTTGTAAAACACATCTTCTTCAACCGTTGTTACTGTATCCGGCATGTGGTAGCTTGTATTCGTGCTGTTCAGAGGATAGAACATCAGCACGGTCTTGCCGATATCATACAGAGCACCGTAACTGTCCGTGCAGTATGCCTTGTTTCCGGAATCGACGGTAATCTTCTGAATCCCGCTGCTCGAAAATGCCCCTTCGCCAATCCTGGCAACCGATGCGGGAATATGAAGCTCCGTCAGCGATTCGCAGTATGTGAATGCGAATGCGCCGATGGACTCAAGGGTATCGGGCAGTTCAAGTGCCGGCAGCGATTCACAGCATGAGAAAGCCCTGTCTCCGATGAACTTAACGGTGTCAGGAAGCACGATATCCGTCAGAAGACCGCATGAATTGAATGCGAAATTTCCGATGGAAACGATATCCCCTTCAAACACCACTTTCGTCAGGCTTCCGCATCCTCTGAATGCACTCTCCGGAAGTTCGGTGATCGCCGCCGGAATCTGCACGGAAGTTATCGTATCGTTATAACTGAACGCATATATACTGAATCCGCTCACCGGGTATCCGTTATACGTCTCCGGAATTACCACATCCCCGCCGGCTCCGTAATACTTGTTCAGCTGCACAGTGCCGTCCTCCAGCACTTCATAGCCGTAATCCCCATCTGCATTTGTTTCAGTGCCGGGATTGAATGCGGCAGTCTCGGCGGCGGCTTCATTTCTGAGTTCACTTAGAAATGCTTCTTTCACTTCCGCATCAAACAGTTCACGGACTCTTTCCGCTTCAATATCGTCCGCTGACCGGAGTGCATCCTCTTCGGTCTCAGCGTCATCCGACTGTGCGGTGTCATCCGTTTCTTCGGCATCCGTCTCTTCCGTTATCAGGGATTTCAGAAACTCTTCCTCCGCCGGGATTGCCGTGTCTGCCAATACATTGAACGGCATGCTCTGTATGGACAGCAATAACGCCGTCAGCAATGCCGGAATCCTTCTTTTTTTCATAAAGTCCTGCCCTTTCTCCTGCCAAATATCTCATACACTGGCTGTTCTGCCAATTTCTGTTATCCATATTATACCATGTTCCCACGATCCCGTCAACAAGACCGGAAGAATTTACCTCCCATAAATCTGCGTATTTTCCGATTTTTCGTTTATATAGTATTTCTTTGACGTTAATCAAATTCGTACGATACGGAGGATTCATTATGACTCATTCCATCAAAAAACGCATCCGCGTTCTCATCGTCGAGCCCGGCAAAGCACCGTGTCCGGCGGAAATCCCGTCCGATCTGGCGTCGCTTCAAGAGAAAGTCGGCGGACTCATTCAGGTACTGTACCCTTTCACCGATCCTGTCGCCGTCATCTGTAATGTGGAGTCGTGTATTATGTTAAGCATAAAATTAAACCTCCTGAAAAATAGAGTAAAATAGTT
>JAFTPW010000416.1:0-4951 GCA_017463075.1 Clostridia bacterium | reverse complement strand
TTACACCCGTCAGCCGTTCTTCCGGAGGCTCATACCCGCCGTTGTCGTACGGACGGTTCACGTGCGGATTGTAGTACGGCGTGCCGAGGGTCATATCCACCAGCCGGACACCGTTTTCATACATCAGTTTGTAGAGTTTATCCGGCTCGTCCCAGTCGATTTTCGTGTAATCGTCCCGGTCAGCCGCAAAGCCCCACGGGTACGGGATGCAGTCGTACGGCCCGAACCGCGACGCGATCACGAAATCCCGCGAACGATGCACCGCCGCCGCCTGAATCGAATCCACGAACACGCGCACGCGGTTTTCGAACGATCCGCCGTATCTGCCGGGGCGGTTGTACGCGGACAGAAGCTCGCTGAAGAGGTATTTGTGACAGCACTTCACGTCCGCACCGTCAAATCCCGCCTCCTTCGCCATCGCCGCGGCTTCTCCGAATTTTTCCGGAAGTGCGTCGAGGTACTCGTCCGTCACCACGGGCCAGTCCGGATCGATATTGAACTTCTCGTTCATGACCGGATTGTGGTACGAAATCACCGGACGCGGCGTGTTGTCGGGCTTGGAAAACCGTCCGGAATGGGTCAGCTGTAAAATCGCAGGCGCACCGCCGGATTTTTCGTGAATCAGCTCCGCGAGACGCTTGTACGAATCGAGATTTTCCCGCGTGATCCAGAGCTGGGCGTTGTTCGTGCGGCCGTCCCAGGTCACGGAGGTCGCCTCCACCCAGATCAGACCCGCACCGCCGGACGCCATCCGGTTCACGCGCCGCATCGTCAGCTCACTCGGGGATCCGTCCGGCTCGGAGTCAAATCCCTCCATCGGATGCACGGTCAGCGAATTTTTCAGGGTCACATCGGACTCCGCAACCGTCTTCGGCTTCTCAAGAGGCGTCAGATCGTCCGACCACGGCAGCGTCACGCCGCATTTCTCCTGCGCATCAAAGAACGCTTCTTTTGTTTTGTATGTAAATTTTTCCATATTTTCGTCAGTTACGCCATCGTTTCGAGCATTTTCAGCGAAACGGAGTACTTCGTCGGCTCTCCTGCGTCAAATGCGCGATATTCGTCATACATATATTCCGCCATCCGGTGCACCTCATTGCCGAGAGAACCCGCGATGTGGGGCGTGAGGAAAACGTTCTCCAGCGTGTAGAGCGGGCTGGACGCCTCCGGAGGTTCCGGGAAGGTCACGTCAAGCACCGCCGCACGGGTAGGAACGTCACGGAGTGCCGCGATCATATCATCCTCAACCACCTGCGCACCGCGTCCGGTATTGATGAACACCGCGTGGGGCTTCATCGCATTGAAGTGACGGGCATTCATCATGCCGACGGTCTGTGCATTGTTCGCGGTGTGGTTGGAAATGACGTCGCATTCGGCAAAGAGCGTGTCGAGATCGCACTTCACCACCCCCATTTCCGCCGCCTTTTCGTCCGGGAGGAACGGGTCGGAGACGAGAATTTCCACCTTGTCGAGCGTTTTCAGGCGTTCGATGACCATCCGACCGATCATGCCCGCGCCGATGATGCCCACCTTGATCTCGTAGTTACCCGGGAAGGACACGGCGGGATGCTTGTTCGCCCACTGCGCGCTGTCGCACTGCCGGTGGAGCCGCTGGAAAAATCCCTTGGAGGCAAGAATGACCTGCGCGAAGGTGTATTCCGCCACGGGAACGCCGTTTGCCGCCCATGCCGAGAACACAGCGACGCCGGATTCGAGGAACGGCCGCGCAAACTGCTGTACCGAGCCCGCACCGTAGAACACCGCCTTCACGTTCGGGAGGTATTCGGCAATCTCTTCCGCCGTGAACGCGGGCATGCCCCATGTGGAGAACACGTAATCCGCGCGGGAAAGGATGTCCCGGTACTCGCCGATTTCGCGCTTTCCGATGACACGGTCAGTCTCGAAAATGAGCTCGCCGTGCAGTTTTTCAAGCACATCCTTTGCGTAAACATAGTCGACCCGATCCTGCGAGCCGAGAAAAACAGCGTGTTTCATTGGTTTTGCCTCCTGTTTGTGTTTTGTTATGGGAAATCCCCGTATTTGTATTCCTGCCTCATCCGTCACGCACTTTCTCCGAAAGTGGTGCCACCTTCCGGACCGTGCTGCGGGAGCATAAACTCAGCAAGCCTTCCCCTGCACGCATTGGAAATTTCAGCTTTCCCAACACTGTGGGGAAGGGGGACCGCCGTGTTTCTGAAAGAAATGCGGTGGTGGATGAGGCTTGTTTCTTCATCCACCGAAATAATACCGCCCGAAGTCCTCGAATTCGAGAAGATCCGACAGAATATAATTCGAAATAAACATCCCCGCAGGGGTCAGGGCATAAACTCCGTTCCGCACGGTCATGAAGCCGTTCTGAATGAACCTGTAACACTTCCCGCCGTACAGCTGCTCGAATGACAGCCCGAACCGGCGCGAGAATTCCCGCTCGTCCAGACCGGAGGTCAGCCGCAGACGGAGCATGATGTACTCGCCCATCCGCTCACGTTCCTCGACGGTGTCGCACTCATCGGTGATCCGGATCCGGGATTCCTTCACCGTCACGCCCTCGATGTAGCGGTCCGCATCCGCCGTGAACGAAAACCGGCTGCCGTTGAAGTAGGAATGCGCGGACACCCCGAATCCGAGGTACTCGTCGCAGTTCCAGTATTTCAGATTGTGCGCGCACATGTGACCGGGACGGGCGAAATTGGAAATCTCGTACTGGAGATAGCCATAACTCCGCAGAAGGTCAATCGCAGTGATGTACATGTCCGCTTCCGTGTCGTCGTCCGGGAGATAGGGCGCGATTTCGCTGTAATTTGCGTAAAACGGCGTTCCCGGCTCGATCTTGAGGTCGTACAGCGAGATGTGATCCGGCTGCATGCGCGTCAGGTAACGGATTGTGTGCAGGAGGGACTCCGTCGTCTGATACGGGATGCCGAACATGAGATCGACGTTGATGTTGTCAAAACCGGCGTCCCGTGCCATCTTGAACGAGCGCGCGAAATCCTTGCGGGTGTGAATCCGCGAGAGTGCCTTCAGCTCGTTCTCATGCGCACTCTGCAAGCCCATGCTCAGCCGGTTCACGCCCATTTTCCGCAGCTTCACGAGCGTGTCGTACGAAACCGTCGCGGGATTTGCTTCAATCGTGAACTCCGCCGTTTTCGTCAGCCGGAAATTGTGCCGGATCGCCCGGATCACACGGAACAGCTCGTCCGGCGGCAGTGCGGTAGGCGTACCACCTCCGATGAAGACCGTGTCCGGCTCGTAATTCTGTGCGGCGGCGCGGTAGCTTTCCATGTGTGCGATGAGCGCATCCACGTATTTCGTCATCCGCTCAACGGACTGGCACACGGACGAATTGAAGTCGCAGTAAGCGCATTTGGAGCGGCAGAACGGCACGTGTACGTAAATCCCCAGCCGTTTTTTATCGAATGTATTGATCTGCATGAAACTCATGCCTTTCGTTTGTATGATTTGAGAGGCGAATCAATCGTCGTCATCGAGCTTCAGCACCGCCATGAACGCCTCGGGGGACACCTGAACGGAGCCGAGCTGACGCATCTTCTTCTTGCCTTCCTTCTGCTTTTCGAGCAGCTTCTTCTTTCTCGTGATGTCACCGCCGTAGCACTTGGCAAGAACGTCCTTGCGGAGCGCCTTGACCGTTTCGCGCGCGATGATTTTCGAGCCGATGGCAGCCTGAATCGGGACTTCAAACAGCTGACGCGGGATGTTGTCCTTCAGCTTTTCCGCAATCTTGCGGGCTCTGCCGTACGCTTTGTCGCGGTGCACAATAAACGTCAGCGCGTCGACCATCTCACCGTTGAGCATGAAGTCCAGCTTCACGAGATCCGACGCTTCGTAGCCTTCCAGCTCATAATCGAGCGATGCGTAGCCGCGGGAACGGGATTTGAGTGCGTCAAAGAAGTCGTAGATGATCTCGTTCAGCGGCAGCTTGTAGTGCAGTTCCACGCGTTCGGTGTCGATGTACTTCATGTCGATGAAGACGCCGCGCCGGTCCTGACAGAGATCCATGATGCCGCCGGTGTAGTCCGTGGGCGTGATGATGGATGCCGCCACAATCGGTTCCGCCGCCACTTCGATTTCGTCCGGGGACGGGTAGTTCGTCGGGTTGTCGATGCGGATCACTTCCCCGCCGCGCTTGGTGATCTCGTAAAGTACACTGGGCGCGGTCGTGATGAGGTCGAGATTGAACTCACGCTCCAGACGTTCCTCGATGATTTCCATGTGGAGCAGTCCGAGGAAGCCGCAGCGGAAGCCGAATCCGAGCGCAATGGACGTTTCCGGCTCAAAGGTGAACGCCGCGTCGTTGAGCTGGAGCTTTTCGAGTGCGTCCTTGGTTTCGTTGTATTTCGCGCCGTCCGCGGGATAGATACCGGCGTAAACCATCGACGGAACCTTCTTGAAGCCCGGAAGCGGCTCGGGAGCGGGTGCGTCGCGGTGGGTCACGGTGTCACCGACACGGGTATCGGACACGTTTTTGATGGATGCGGTGAAGTAGCCGACCTCGCCCGCGGACAGTTCACCCGTGGGTCTGAGACCGAACGGATCCATCACGCCGACTTCAACGACTTCAAATTCAGCCCCGGTGTGCATGAGTTTGATCGCCTCGCCGGCTTTGAGCGTACCTTCCATGACGCGGATGTAAACCACGACGCCGAGGTAGCTGTTGTAAACGGAGTCGAAAATCAGACACTGCAAGGGAGCGTCCGCGTCTCCTTCCGGTGCGGGTACATCGCGGATGATCGCAGCCATCACGTCGGCAATGTTCAGCCCGGTCTTGGCGGAAACGACGGGAGCGTCCTCAGCGGGAATGCCGATCACGTCCTCGATTTCCTCCTTGCACTTGTCGGGCATCGCGGAGGGCAAATCGATTTTGTTGATGACGGGCACAATCTCGAGATTCGCGTCCACGGCGAGATAAGCGTTCGCCAGCGTCTGCGCTTCG
>JAFTPW010000415.1:0-18483 GCA_017463075.1 Clostridia bacterium | reverse complement strand
GCCGAGACCTGCGCACAGATTTCCATGGTATTCTTCGCGCAGAAAATGCTCCGCCTGAGCGTTGACCGCAAGTATTCCGACGTCATGGAACGCCTGATCTACAACGGCACCATCAGCGGCATGGCTCTCGACGGACGGCACTTCTTCTACACCAATCCCCTGTCCGTTTGGGAAGAGGAGACCAAGAAGTTCGCCGCTGTCAGACACAATCTTTCCAAGCGTCCCGGCTGGTTCGGATGTGCCTGCTGCCCGCCGAATCTTGCGAGAATGATTACCTCCCTCGGCAATTACATCTATTCCTCCGACGAAGATACCGTTTACACCCATCTCTACATCGGCGGCGACGCTGACATTCCCGTGGGAGACAAGACCGTTCACGTGACCCAGACCGGAAATTATCCGTGGTCGGGTGAGATCGGATTCACGCTCTCCGGCGGCAAGTACACCTTCGCACTCCGCATTCCCGGCTGGGCACGTTCGTTTGAATTAAAAATCAACGGCAGCCGCATTTCTCCCGAGATCCGCAGGGGCTACGCGTACATCACCCGCGAATGGTCGGACGGCGATACGGTTGAACTGACTCTGCCCATGCCCGTCGAGCTGATCGAAGCGAACCCGCTGGCGAGAGAAGACGCAGGCAAGGCTGCCATCATGCGCGGTCCCGTCGTGTACTGCCTCGAAGCCGCGGACAACGGCGATGTGCTTACCTCCGTGCGTCTCACAGGCGAGTTTGAAACCTACGAGGACGATACCCTCTTTGAAGGTGCGGTCAATATCCGTGCGTCCGCGATGCGCCGGAAGGGCTGGACCGACTCCATTCTCTACCGTCCGCTCAAGGCAGGTGACGAGGAACCCTGTACCGTGACCGCGATTCCCTACGCGTTCTGGACGAACCGTGCGGATACCCGCGAAATGATCGTCTGGGTGCGGATTTAATTTGTCTGTCGAATTAATTTGATTAGAAATTGATTAAAACTATTGCGCGATACCGGCTGTTGTGCTATAATCGAAGAAGTGACGAATGACAACCCCCAGACCCATGAACGGAGCAGAAATGTTTTTCACTCTTCTTTCGGCGGAGCAGACAGCCGAGACGCCGCTGACCCCGGACGAACACGATCTGATTGCCGGCCTGTACGATGCATATGCACCGCGGGTACGGTTTCTGGCAGCGCAGATTCTCAAAAATGATATGGACGCGGACGACGCTTTGGTTGAAGTGTTCATAAGAATCATGAGATACAAGAATAAGTTTGTTGGAATTGACGAGAAACAAATCTGCCGCCTGATCGTTTTATTTACCAGAAGCACATGCATCGACCTGTATCGCAGGCGGGAACGGTATCAGTCCGTCCATGTCGCCATAACTGCCGTGGATGAGGACGGAGAACTGTACGATATGGAGTTTCCCGACGACTCGGACGTGCTCTCGGACATTGTGTCGCGGGAGACAGTGGAGCATCTGAGAGAAGCGCTCCGGTCCCTCAATTCCCCTGCGAAGGAAATCATCCTGATGAAATACTACGGCGGGATGAAGAACCGTGAGATTGCGGATTTCTTCGGAATGAAGCTGCCCACGGTTGCGGTGATGATCCATCGCGCGATGCTGAAAATGCGAAAACAGCTGGAGGGTTATGTGAATGAAGCGTCACAGAACACCTGAAAACGAAATTTTGAATCAAACCATAAAAGAAGCCGCCGGCGCACTTCTTGACGAGGAGTGGAATTCGGCGGGAGAATGCGAACCTGCACCGGAACTGCGCGAACGCGTGATGAAAGCCGCAGAGGAAGCGCGAAAGAAACGTGCAATGCGCCGCAAATGCATCCGGATCGGTCAGTACGCCGCGATGGTTGTGCTCGTGTGCGGTGTGATTCTCTTCTGCATCCCCACGGTGCGCGCGGGATTTGTCGATGCCGTCATCACGTGGTACGACGATTGCTTCCGCGTGGAATTTCATCCGGGGGACGAAAAATCCGGATCCGGTGAACTCCCGGACGATATCGCAGCGGATTTCGGCTGGCTCCCGGACGGGTACACGCTGACGGATGCCGCCGACTGGGACGGTCTCATCCGACGCGAAAGCACGAACGCCGACGGGGACAGGATTATCCTGGATATCGGCAGTGATTCCGCAGTTTCGCTGTATGACACGCAGTTCGGGATCACGGAACTCGTCGTCGCGGGACAGCCGGGGTATTATCTCCGCCATACCGTGGAAAACTGCGCGGTGCTCACATGGGCTGTGGATCAACTGGTGTACAATCTCTGCGCATACTCGCCGGAAATCACGCGGGATATGCTCATCCGGATTGCCGAAAATCTCAAGTAAACAAAACCGGCGTACGGTCATCGGGATTTTTTCCTGCCGTACGCTGATTTTTTTGAAAATTCCGGAAAACCGTGAACCTTTACGCGGTGAAATGCATCTCAGTATATGACGAACGAAAGGAGGACACAGAAATGGAATTTGAAACCCTGCTCAGCCGGCATGCCGTGGTACTCGAACGGTATGTCCGCTACCGGATGCCGGACGATCCCGACGCCGATGACGTTTTACAGAACACGATGCTCGCCGCACTGACGCATTTTGACGATCTGCGGGACAAATCCCTGTTCAAGCGGTGGATTCTGAAAATCGCGGAGAACGAATGCCGGATGTGCCTGCGGAAACGGCGCGAAACGGTCCCTCTGGAAGAGGCTGAAATCCTGGTGACGGACGATTTTACCCTGACCGGGGACGTGGAGACTGTGCTTGCCGCCATGCCGGAGGAGTACGCCGCTCAGCTGAGGTGGTTCTACCTCGACGGATGGGATCAGCGGGACATCGGTGCGCACCTCGGAATCCCCATCGGAACGGTGAAAAGCCGGCTCCACCGTGCAAAATCAATCTTCCGTGAGCTGTGCCCGCCCGAGATCCGTCAGACTTATTTAAAAGGAGATGCAGTCATGAACTACACGAAAAATTTCCCCGAATTTATGCCGAATCTGTCCGTGGAACGTCTGGATGTGCCGTTTTTTGAGGTGAAATCCGAGGAGGAAGGCTTCGCGATTGCGCGGGTCGGATTCTCGATTTCGGAGGCAACCTACCGCTATCCCGACAAAAAGCTCGCGCTCGTTTCCACCTGCACAGCCGCAAGAGCCGCAAGAATCCACGGAGCGGACGGCGTGCAGATCGTGCGGGATACCTACAACTGCCGTGCGAAGAAGCTGTACAGAAACGAATCCATCTGGTTCACCCAGCTGACCGAAAACTACCGGCGCGATCTCGGTACGCTCATTCTCGGCGAGGATGAATACCCGACGGAGATTTTCACCTTCCTCGAGGACGACTACGATATCGCCGTGAACGGAGAAGACCGCGTCAACGGTACACCGCTCCTCATCCGCGAACGTCCGGTCACGATCCATGACGACGGCAGCCGCACCCTTGAGGAGGATCACCGCAGATACACCGACGGCGTATGGCGTGTCGTGATCGGTGACCGTGCATTCGAGTGCATCAAGGTGGACTGGATCCGCACGCACACCTACTTCACCGAAACCTACATCGACCGGGCGGGCAGAATCGTGCTCCTGCGCTGGTACGAAACCATGCAGTCGATCGAGGGATGCGACAACTATCCGCCGGCGCGGGTGGAAAAGATGAAGAACAACCGGCGAATCACCGTCAACGGCGAGGAATTCATCCACGTCGAGGACAGATTCAGCGAATACGTGCTCTGATATAAGGCAACACCGCACAATTCACGGCTAACGCCTTGGTGGCACATTTGCTTGCATCTTTTCCGTCATTCGTCACAAATTTCGTTGGCAGAGGAGTTACTCTTGCCGCCTCAATTTGTTTAGACTGACGAAAAATCTGACGGCGCAACTGCACCACCAGGACCGTGCGGTGTTGCCATAAAAAATTCCGTTCTTTTCGGAAAAATTTCACCGGAATCGTGAACCGGGAGACAATTTCCGCGACTGTACTTATGAAAGCGGAGAAAGGAGTTTCACCATGAACAAGAACGAGCTGACAGCATACATCGACGAGCTTCTGCGGTTTGCACGGCGGCGATGCGGTGAGGATGTGGCAGAGGATCTGGTTTCGGACACGATTCTGCGCGCACTGTACCATCTCGAAACCGGCGGAACCATCGAGAAACCGCGCGAATGGCTCACCGGCACGCTGCTGCATGTGTGGAACGACGCTCTGCGGAAGAAGTACAAAATGCCCATAGTAGTCGAGCTGGAATCGGCATGGGATATCGCGGACGAGGAGGATCCCTACGAAGTCTTCACGGAAACGGACGAAGCCGCGGAGGTGAGACGGGAAGTGACCTACCTCGCACGGCAGACCCGCGACATTCTCATCCGGTACTACTTCGCCGGGGATTCCGTTGCGAAAATCGCGTCGGACTTCGGCATCCCGGAAGGTACGGTCAAAAGCCGACTCGATACGGGACGACGCATGGTAAAGAAAGGAATGGAAGATATGGCAGTACAGACAGCAGGCGCACATACAACACACGCAATGCCCGGAACGCTCCGGATCACATACAGCGGAGGCGGCGGAAAGAACGGCATGCCCATGTCGATGGTGGAAGGGGATCTGATCGTGCAGAATCTCCTGCTGAATGCATATGAAAGACCGGTATCGATCCCCAGCCTTGCCCGCATGATCGGAATTCCCACGGTGTACATCGAGCCCATTGTCGAAAAACTCGTGAAAGCGGAGCTGATGCGGCAGACGGACGGCGGACTGGTCTACACGGATTTCATCATCTACACGACGGAGAACACGCGGGAACGGTTTGAAGAACAGCTTGCGTTCTGCCACGAGCGGTTTGACGCAATCTGGCAGCCGCTCTCCGGGATGATTGAAAAGCTGTACGCGCTCGACTGGATGCAGGACATGAACCCGCGCCAGAAGATGAAAGCGGAACGGTTCGCGGTACTCAAGGCTTTGCAGAAGTTCTGCATTGACAGACGCGGGCTGAAGGAAGACGAACCCCGGAAAACCGAGCGTCCCGACGGCGGTACATGGACGGCATTCGGCTACTCCTATCCTGCGGGACACGATTTCGCCGGAGACAGAAAATACCGGAACTATATGATTCTCGGCGGTCATCGTTCCTGCATCCGCGGGGATGTGCCGGGTGCGAAGGAGGTTGCAACTTTTGAGTTTGACACCAACATGCGGGATCACACCTGCCGTTACTGCGTCGGCGTCGAGATGGCGGACACGTATTTCATGAACATCCACAAAATTCTCTGGAAGGCGTACAAAGGCGAGGTTCCCACCGCGGACGACGGCATCCCGCAGAGCATGATCGAAGCGATTCCCGATTACACCGAGATCGGTCTGTTCGCAAACGATGACGGCGTGCTGAAAGTGGACATTCCGTACATGAACGAGGATCAGTACTGGAATCTGCTGTCCCTCGTGGACGAAACCGTGGATGCACTGGATGCCGCTGTCGGAGATGACCTGCGTGCGTTCGTGAAGAAGGGCAGAATCCCGATCCCGCCGCATCTCGACAGCGTACCGATCGGTTTGCAGTACCGCAACTCCACGGTGTACATGGAAATGGCGGTTGTCCGTGAGGCTTACGAAAAGGGACTGCACATGAAGGGCGTGGACTTCTGCTGTCCGCCGATGATTGTGGTGTTCTGCGAAGAATGACATACAAAAAGAGGGTCTCGTACGTACGGGATCCTCTTTTGCGTTTATTGGTCTTTCGGGAGGTTTTTCGCGTGCCGGAAGTACAGCACCATGCCGATTGTGCCGGTGATGATTTCGGACAGCGGGAACGCGAGCCATGTGAAATTCAGTCCGATCAGGGACATGAGCCAGAAAATCGGGATGAGACAGAAAATCTGCCGGGTCAGGGACAGCATCACGCTCTGCACGGGCTTGCCGATTGCCTGGAAATAGATCGGCAGTGTCAGGGAGAAAACGATGGGTACGAAGCTCAGTCCGATCAGGCGGAATGCGACCAGACCGATTTCCAGAACCTCCGCGCTGTCGGAGAAAATGCGGATCAGACTGTCCGGGAAGAACTCAAAACAGATGATCCCGATGAGCATGGATACGGCGGAGATGAGAATGGAGTCGAACAGAATCGCGCGGCACCGCTTGAATTTCGCGGCGGCGTAGTTGTAGCTGAGAATCGGGACGATGGCGGTGTGCATGCCGGTGAGCGGGAGGAAGAAAAACGTCTGCATTTTGTAGTACAGCCCCAGCACCGTCACCGCGGAATCCGAGAAGCCGGAGAGGATGATGTTCAGCACCATGATGTACACGGTGTAGAGCGACTGCATGACAATGGACGGATATCCGAGCCGGTAGATGGATTTCGCGTATTTCCCAAGCTCGCGGAACGCCGGAGGCATGCGGAATCCACCGATACCGGTGATAACCGCGGACGCAATCTGCCCGAGCACGGTTGCATAAGCCGCACCAGCCACGCCCATCCCGGGAACCGGACCCATGCCGAAGATGAGAATCGGGTCGAGGACGATGTTGACTGCCGCACCTGCGATCTGCGCGATCATGGGAAGACGCATGTTTCCGGACGCCTGATGCACCTTCGTCCAGATGCCTTCGAGGAATGTCGCAAGACTACCCACGCAGACGATGAGCCCGTAGGTGACGGCGTATTCGACAGCGGCATCGGATGTGGCGGAAATTTCCACAAACGGACGCATGACGGCGAGGGAAAGCAGGGCAAACACCGCCCATGTGATGAGCGCGAGAACGGTTCCGCATCCGGCGGTTTTCGAGGCTTCGTCGGTTCTGCCCTGTGCGTACTGCCGTGCCATGACGGTATTCACGCCAACGCCCGTTCCGACGGACAGCGCGGTGATGATGAGCTGGAGCGGGAAGATCACGGAAAGCGCAGTCAGCCCGTCGCCGGAGTATTTTCCGATGAAATAGCTGTCTACGATGTTGTAAAGCGCCAGAATGAGCTGCGACAGCATGACGGGCGGACCGAGCCGGAACAGCAGCTTCCATATGTTTTCCGTTCCGAAATAGGTGGAATCGGT
Organism: Clostridia bacterium; assembly: GCA_017463075.1. Classification (GTDB taxonomy): domain Bacteria; phylum Bacillota; class Clostridia; order Oscillospirales; family CAG-272; genus UMGS1696. Next base: position 11,450 of record JAFTPW010000415.1, on the reverse strand, counting down.
TTGTTTCATGTCAGTTCTCCATGGATTGTGAGTGTTCGGGGACTATTGTACGATTTTGCGCGTGAACAAATCTATACGGGGTTGTAACGGATATATGAACGTGCCGGCTGTGAAGACCCTCTTGCAATTCGTGAAAATCTGTGGTACAATATCAGAAAAACGAACGGAGTTTTGTTTATGAAACTGGTATCATGGAACGTCAACGGCTTCCGCGCGGCTCTCGGCAAGGGCTTCGGGGATTTTTTCGACGCAGTTGACGCGGATATTTTTGCGATTCAGGAGACGAAAATGCAGCCCGGTCAGGCAGAATTCGAGAGGGAAGGCTACCGCTCGTACTGGTCGAGTGCGGAGAAAAAAGGCTACTCCGGCACGGCTGTTTTCACACGGATCGACCCCTTGCAGGTGCTCTACGGCATCGACGGCAAGTACAACGACGAAGGCCGCCTCATCACACTCGAATTCGAGGATTTCTGGTTTGTCACATCGTACACACCGAACGCTCAGCGCGAACTTGCCCGCATCGACTACCGCATGGAGTTTGAAGACGACTTCCGCGCGTACCTCTGCGAGCTTGACAAAACCAAACCCGTGGTGCTCTGCGGCGACCTGAATGTGGCAAGGAACGAAATTGACCTGAAGAACCCCAAGTCCAACGTCGGCAACGCCGGATTCTCGGACGAGGAACGCGGAAAAATGCGCGAGCTTCTGGCATCGGGCTTCACGGACACCTACCGGTACTTCTATCCGGATAAGGAAGGCATGTACACGTGGTGGTCGTATATGTTCAAGTCCCGCGAGAAGAACGTCGGATGGCGCATCGACTACTTCATTGTGTCCGACCGGATGCAGGAAAAGCTCGCCGACGCCATGATCTACACCGACGTGATGGGAAGTGACCACTGTCCTGTAGGATTAGAAATCAAATAAAGAGCAAACATAAAAAATCCCGTATCGGGACTGCGAAAATCAGTCTCATACGGGATTTTGTCGTTTTATAGGAGTTCGCAGATTTCCTTCAGCTGCTTTGCCAGATCAAATGCCAGACGGCGGATGTCGGCAAGCGGCGGTTTTTCCATCCTGCGCCATGCGAAAATTCTCGCAGTCGGCGGGCATGCCATCGGGATCATGTCACAGCATTCGAGCAGATTCGCCGCACGTTCGCACGCATTCAGCAGCTGCTCCACATCGGACGGACGGTAGTCGAACGCGTCGGAGGTGTATTCGGTGAGCGCGCGCCTGATGTCGTCCACGCATCTCTGACCCTGACCCTCGCGGTTCGGAATCGGCAGAACCATCGTGTCAAGATCACGGCAGCGGTAGCATCCCATCATGGCGGCGATGGTTGCGGGATCGCGCACAGTTCCGTCGGGGTAGAACACACCGTGCTCGGAGTCACAGCGTCCGTGGATCATCAGCTCATACACGAACCAGCCCATTTTGTAGTCTTCGCACGCCTTGAGAGCAACGTCATACGGATTGCACCGCGCGAGACAGCCGGTTTCGGTCTGCATCACGGGCTTGTTGTACTTCTTCGACAGCTCATCCGCCAGACCGTAGTTTTCGTACAGCTTCTTGCGGGTGCCGCTGTAATCGTGGAAGGAGAGCACGTCAACGCATTCGGCGGTGGGTTCCACTTCCCATGCGGTGGTGTGACCGATCGTGGTGGCATTCACGGGGTCAACTTCCTTCACGAACGCGGAATATTTGCGCAGGAACGCCCACAGAGTTTCGTAGCGGCTCGCTTTTTCTTCCGCGGAAATGTCGTTCGCGTAGGTCCATCCATTGCATGCGGGCTCGTTCATGATATCCCACATCAGAAGACCGGGTTCATCCTTGAGCGCATTCACAACCGCACGGGCATAAACGTCGTTGCGTTCATAGTAGGTTTCGGTCAGCGTCTCGGGATTGAGGAAGTTGCCGTTGAAGAGAATCGGCATAACCTGATAGCCGCAGTCGTAGCAGATGCGGACATAGTTCACGAGGTTTTCCAGATACTTTTCGGGGTCGCGTTCGTACCAGTTCCGGTCAAGCCAGATGCGGACGGCGTTGAGGTTGACGCGCTTGCCGTATCCCAGTTCGCGGCGGAGCTGTTCCTCACCGCACTGGTAGTAATTGACACCGCGCACCCATGAGTAGTCGTTTAAAGGTTTCATGCTGTACCTCCTTATATTGGTTCATGAATTGTCGGATTCATCGGAAAGGGAATTGCCGGGATATTCCTGCCGGATCGCTTCCGGGCGTACGTGATCGGTAAAGGAATCCGGGAAAGATCCTGACTGAAGTTCCATGGCGCTCCTGCAGCTGACGATGAGCTGTTCCAGACGGGTGACGGCTTCATCGATCTGTTTTCGCTGCATCAGGAGATTCTGCCGGGTTTCAATGAGAAGTTCCAGACGTTCCGGGAGTTTTTCGTCGCTTGCCATATGCAGACGGAGATATTTCGCGGTACTTTCCACGGAGAGTCCGGCATTTCTCAGAGATCGTGCGAGAGAAATCCAGCGCAGATCAATCTCGGAGTAGTCCCGGATGCCGTTGTTCCGGCTGACCGGAGGGATCATTCCGGATTTTTCGTAAAAACGCAGGGTATCCTGTGACAGCCCGGATCGCTGGCTTGCTTCCTTGATGGTCATAGCGTTCTCCTTTCCCGTATGTTCTGCACGATTCCATTATAAATCATGGAGTACACTCCAAGTCAAGAGGTTTTGCTGAAATTCAGGTTAAAGAATTACAATTCCAGCACATTCGCCGTTGCCAGCAGGATTTCTGCCAGATCATCCGCGGTGTTTCCGGTGCAGACGAACTCGCCGTCGCCCTGAGTCAGCACGATCAGTCCGGCGTCGGTCAGAACATTCTTCTGCTCATCCGACAGATGTGCGGCGTAATACGGAATCCGGCCTTCCTCAAACAGCGCACGCTCGAGGGTGTGACCGGTTTCCTCATCGGGAACGGAGACGATCAGCGGCTTCTGTGCGAGATGCTTTGCTCTTTCCGCAGGCGTTACCTTCGCGTGAGCGGTCGAGGAGGTGCGTTCTTCCGCCAGAGCTTCGGTGATGATGCCGCCGCCGGAGATTTCGTAGTTATCAACGATGACGAACCGCCCTGTCGACGGAAGTGCGGAGCCGATGTCAAACGCGATGTCCTTGCCGCATTCGATGGTGCAGTCGGCGATGTCGTTCTTGTTCACGCAGTCCGGTGCGGTATTTTTGTCAAGAGAAGACGCGTCGAGGACACTGTGGAGCTTCACGATCCGGCAGGTTGTCTTCGCCGTGCAGGATTTGATGATGTATTCCTTGCCGGGAGTCAGCGGCGTCTTGCCGAGCCAGAACATGCTCGCACGGAATCTTCTGCCGACCGCGGGAGCTTCTTCACCGACCTTGCACGCGATCTCGCCGCGGTGGACGTAAATCTGCGTCGTCGTCGTGAAGCCGCAGGACTTGCCCTTGGTGAATTCCTTCGGTTCGCGCTCCGGCTGGGGATACATGAACCATTCTTCGAGATTCTTGACGGTTGTGGTCTTGCCGGAGGGATAGAAAATCACCTCGTCGCCCACGCGGAGGGAGCCGGATTCGCACATGCCCGCCACGATACGACGGTCGTCACCGCCTTCGGTGAATTTGTAAACGTCCTCAACGGGGATTCGGAGGGGCTTGTCGTCCTCGCTCTCACCGCCGTTGAACAAATCAAGCTGCTCCAGAACGTTCACGCCGTCATACCACGGAGTGTTGCCGGAGTGATTGGCAATGTTGTCACCGTCCATGGCGGAAACCGGAATGAATGCCGCCGGCGTGATGCCGATGGAGGTGAGGAATTCGGTGTATTTTTCGCAGATGTCGTCGTAAACCGCACGGTCGTAGCCGATCAGGTCGATTTTGTTGACCAGAACCGCGATCTGCGTGATGCCGAGCATTTCCAGCATGTAGCCGTGGCGGCGGGAGTTTTCGCAGATTCCCTCGGCGGCATCAATGACGAGAAGGGCGGCCTCCGCACGTGACGCACCGGTAATCATGTTCTTGAGAACCTCGATGTGACCGGGCGCGTCGATGATGATGTATTTGCGTTTTTCGGTTTCAAAGAAGCAGCGGGCGGTGTCGATGGTGATGCCCTGCGCGCGTTCGTCCTTGAGTGCATCGAGGAGGAAGGCGTATTCAAAGGGCTTGCTCGTACGGCGGCACAGCTCCCGGATGGCTTCGATTTTTCCGTCGGGGAGGGTGTGGGTGTCCGCAAGAAGCCGCCCGATCACGGTGCTCTTGCCGTGGTCCACGTGTCCCGCCACGACGATGTTCATATGTAATTTATCCTGCATGGTATGTCCTTCGGTAAGTTATAGTTTCAGTAAAACAGAATTGCGAATTTCCAACAGCACAAACCGGCTGTCCCAACTGCATCAGCGCACCTGTTTACGGTGCCGCGGAAGGTCGTGGGAACTGCATAAATCCCAGCTTCAATAACGCCGGTATGCCCGAGGAGGCTCTCCTCACATGTAGCCGCCGCGTCGGAGTTCTTCGAGACCGCCGCCGTCTTCCTTGTCCTGTTCACGCCCGCTCCGTTCGGCGATGCGTGCGAATTTGCCGGATTTCAGCTCTTCAATGATCTCGTCGAGGTTGGATGCATCCGATTCCACGGGACTGGTGCAAGGCCAGCATCCGAGAGAACGGTAACGCTTGCCGTCGCCCTGATTGAAATACAGGGATACCACCGGCACGCCTTCACGCTTGATGTATTCCCAGATGTCAACCTCCGTCCAGTCGAGGAGCGGATGAATGCGGACGTGCGTACCCGGTGCGAAGTCCGTCTTGTACTGTCCCCAGAATTCCGGCGGCTGATCGTCTGCGTCCCAGTCGTTGTGACGGTCGCGGGGGCTGAAATACCGCTCCTTGGAACGGCTTCCTTCTTCATCCGCGCGGACACCCACGATTACACCCGTGAAGGGCTCGCGGTTGGAGTCTTCCTCGTAAAGCCCGGTTTCGTGATTCAGACGGTAGCGCGGCCAGTCCCCGGCAAGGGTGTGTGTCAGCGCTTCGGTCTTCAAGTGACGGCAGCATTCGATTCGGGTCGCATTGCCGTCCGGGAAGGTCGTTTTTGCATCAAGGGCGTCACGGTTCTCACCGTAGATCATGTCCAGCTTCCACTCCATTGCAAGACGGTCGCGGTATTCGATCATCTCGGGGATTTTGTAGTGGGTGTCGACGTGAACGAGCGGGAAGGGAACATGCCCGTAGAATGCTTTTCTGGCGAGACAGAGCAGAACGGTGCTGTCCTTGCCGATCGACCAGAGCATGCACAGATTTTTGAATGCGGAATAGGACTCGCGCAGAATGTGGATACTGCGGGATTCCAGCATATCGAGGTGGCTGTATGACATTATATGGATTATCCTTTCGGTTGTTTGCTTTATTCGATTCCGGTGGTGTCGAGTGCGGACTCCGGATGATTCAGAATCATGAATCCGCGGCGGTTGACGGGATCGGCACGATTTGCGATGAGGGGCTTTCCGTCAATGTCCGTGAAGGAGGCACCCGCTTCTTTGCAGACAATCTCCATCGCGGCGGTGTCCCATTCCTTCATGAACGCGCCGTAGCGGTAATGTACATCCGCGAGACCTTCGGCGATCATGCACCCCTTGAGACAGCTGCCCGCAGTCACGGAATCGAGGATGCGGTCTTCGTTTTTCGCGAAAATCTGCTCGGTCTGTTTGTCCATGTGCGAGCGGCTTGCGGCAATGATGACTTTTTCGGTTCTGTCGGAAACCTTGAGCCTGTCCCCGTGACCGATTGCGAAGTCTTCCGTGATGCCGCCAAACGGAATCCGGTACGCACCCATTCCTTCGCATGCGTAGTAAATCAGGGACTTCGCCGGAACCGCAATCACGCCTGCGACAACTTTATGCCGCGCCGCAAAGCCGATGGAGACGCAGAACTCGCCGTTTTTATGGATGAATTCCTTCGTTCCGTCGATGGGGTCGATGATGAATACGCCCGCGTTGTTGGAAAGCCGGTCGGCAGAGTCCGCTTCTTCCTCGGAGAGGATGGCGTATTCGGGGAATTTCTCGCGGAAGTGTGCCGTCAGAATCGCGTTTGACGCGGTGTCAGCGGTTGTCAGCGGAGATTTATCGTCCTTCACGGTCACTTCAAATCCGCCGTCGTAGATTTCCATAATCTTCGCAGAAGCGGCAAGCGCGGCGTCAATCATACCCCGGATCAGCTTTTGCGGCTGTAAAATTCCGGTGAGCGCATCCCGGAAGAGGAGCTGTGCGCATTCCTCAGCGGTGAATTCAGCCGTGTCGAGGGTGATTTCGGGGGACTCCGGTGCGTCGTACGGTGCGGAAACTCCGGTGAAATCGGGAATCTCGCCGGCGAATGCCTTTTTGTAGAGCCCCTTCGGATCCCGGGACGCGCACAGTGCCACGTCGGCTTTCACGTAAACCTCGCGGAAATCGGCGTACGGCGTGATGATCTCCCGTGCGGTATCGCGGGACTGTCTGTCCGGAGAAATGGTGCACACGACCACGGTCTGTCCGGATGACGCCACGATTTTCGCAAGCTCCGCGATCCGTCTCAGGTTTTCCCGCCGTCCTTCCGGTGAGAAGCCGAGACCTGCGCAGAGTCCGGTGCGAACCGTGTCCCCGTCGATCATGAAGCAGGCGTGACCCGCATCGGTCATTTTCTTCTCAAAAATCGCCGCAACCGTGGACTTCCCGGAGCCGGAGAGACCGCTCATCCAGTAGACGGCGGGACGGGATCCGGTGATTTTCATCCGCTCATGCTGTGCCACGGACGTCCGGTGAGGCGTAATATTTTCGTTCTGATTCATAAAACCTGTCCTAAATGATAATTCTCTACCATACATTATATTAAACTGCGCCCGTCCTGTCAACCGATTGCGGGAAAAAACGAAAAAATCGCGGAAAAAGTCAAGTCTTGACCGGGCAAAACAGGGCGGTGCGCGGAAATCTACATTATATAATGGGGTGCCTATGAATCGAATCACAGTCGGATGTGTGCGGCGAAAGTCAAAACTGCCGGAAAACGCGGAAAAACATGCGGAGAAATCGCGCTTCGGAGAGGATGCGGTGACGGCGCTCGGACTGTGCATGCTGTGCCTGATGCTCCTGATCCCTGTGAGCCGGGACGCGAAAATGGCGGATGACGCAGTCGCAGTGATGAGCACAGCGGTGTCCGGACGGGAAACTCTGCGGGAGATCGACGAGCCTGCGTCCGCGGATACGGCAGAGGAATCGGTGTTTGACTACATCGGCGAGCTGTTCGCGCACCTGATCTTCGGTGAATGAGCTTCTCGCGCTGATGGCGGCACTCGTCATCCACGAGCTCGGGCATCTGGCAGCGGCAAAGATTCTCGGCGTTCCGCTTGTCCGGTTCCGGCTGTCTCCCATGGGCGGCGTGATGTCGTTTGACTTTTCTCACTCCACCTACGGGAGAGAAGCCGCGGTGCATCTGGCGGGACCGCTTGCCGGGATTCTGTCTGCCGCCGTCGGATGGTTCGTCCTGCGCGATTTTTTCTTCACCGGGATTTCCGTGACGCTCGCATGCGTGAATCTGCTCCCGGTTATCGGACTGGACGGCGGCGGGATGCTCTCGTGCCTGCTGAACCGGTTTCTCACCCCGGAGCGGGCGTGGCGGATTTCGAAAATCTGCTCCGTCGGCGGGATACTGCTCCTGTGGACGGCGGTGCTGTGGATTGAGCTGCGCGTGACGGCGAACATGGGACTGCTTGCGTTTGCGGTATTTCTACTGCTGAATCAGACAAAAAGACCGGAGGATCCGTGATTTTTTCACGAAACCCTCCGGTTTTGTCATGCATCGTATTCGGTTTTCTCGAGAACCAGCATGTACGACGGGAAATTATCACAGTCCCCGAAGTGGGAGTTCGCAACACGCCACCCCTGTGCGAGCAGTTCGTTGTCTCTTCCGATCGTGTTGTGATTCCCCATGGCGATTTTCTGCACCACCCGACCTTCGCCGCGCATGAGGTAGTCCACTGTCACGCCGAACGTGTCCGCGAGCTTCGGGAACAGCGATACATCCGGGTAACAGCCGCCGTTTTCCCATTTCGAAACGGTTTTGTCGCTGACTCCGAGGAGCTCTCCCAGTGCCGCCTGTGTCAGATTCTTCTCCGCGCGCAGTTTTGCGATTCTTGCGCCGACCTTTGCTTCATCCATTGTTTCGTCCTCCGTGTGTTTTGGTTTACTTAATTATAACACAGTCCGGACGGCGGCGCAACCTCCGTGTCGGGGAGTTAGAGATGGGTTGTACATGAGTAAACTCTACTTCAGGCAGAGTCAGCGGAACTGCACACCACTCCTGCTCAGTTCCAGCAGAACGGGGAAGTACAAATCAGCGGCAATGTGCTCCTTCTTCCGCCATGACGGTGCGATCGCGGCGTAATTCTTGAAATTCCGGAGCTGCTCGGGAGAGACTTGATTCACAAAATCGTCCGTGAGCAGAGTTGTCAGGCCGTCGGTGTAGCCGTTCACGGGAGCTTCCCGGACAAGCGGGTATTTTCTGCCGACCCACGCAAGTCCCTTCATGAACCACGCAAAATCAATCGGATGCGCGTCGAAATCCCGCAGGCTGATCCGGTAAACGGCATTGGGATCCACCGGCTGTGCACCGCGCCAGTTGTAGTTGAACGGTCCGACGAAGTGCCCGCAGTTGACGTAAATCTGTCCGCCGTCGTAGTCCTTCATCAGTGCCGCGCAGTGACGGTAGGATTTCTCCACCATGGCGAGGTTTTCCGCCGTCCGCCACGACTGTGTCCGCGAGAGAATATCGACATGGCTGGCATCGGGGAAATACGCACCTTTGATGTAGTACCGGCAAGTCTCCCCGCGGAACGTTGCTTTTTTCGAGAATCCGTCCACGGAAGTGTGTTCCAGTGCGCTGCGGAAGTTGTCAAGTGCCAGCGAAATCTGCGTCTGAATCAGCGGTACCTCCTCGGATGCGTCCAGATCCAGCAGAAGCCGGGTCACAACCGAGCGGAATCCGCCGCGTCCGTGCTCATCCATGGCGTTTCCTGCCTTGTAGAAGTGGTCGCGTTCGTAATCCGTCCAGGAAATCAGGCAGTCCCGCGCCTTCATGAGAGCCGGATGGGAGGTTTCCACGCCGTTGCGCTTGAGAAGATTCACCGTCGAGTCGAAACCGCCGAAGTAGCCGCCGTGAATGACATCTCCGATGAATCCGTCCTCACGCTGACAGGCAAACGCCTTCTTCACCTGCGGCAGAGCGAGGACTTTTTCGTAAATCGCCGTCATTTCATCGGAATCCGCCGCCTCACCGAGAATTTCCCGCTTCATGCGGCAGAGAATATTCACCGGCGCATGGGTCAGGGTGAAGTCAAAAATTTCGTGCAGTGTCATGATTCCTCCCCGTGTCCGCGCTCGAAGCTGTCCGGAACATCCTCGGACTCACGGCGGACGCTGTTTTTCTTCCGTTTTTTCACGCATTCGGTCAGAAGATACTCAATCTGCCCGTTGAGGGAGCGGAAATCGTCCTCTGCCCAGCGCGCCAGCTCGTCATACAGCGATTTCGACAAGCGGAGCGGAACCTGTTTCTTTTCCTTGTCCGCCATGGCTTAATAAATCGTTCCGGTGTTGACGATGGGCTGAGCGTCGCGGTTGCCGCAGAGAACCACGAGAAGATTGGACACCATCTGCGCCTTTCTTTCGTCGTCGAGGTCGCACAGACCGTCCGCGGTGATTTTGTCAAGCGCCATCTGCACCATGCCGACCGCACCGTCCACGATCATTTTGCGTGCGTCAATGATGGCGGATGCCTGCTGACGCTGGAGCATGACGGCTGCGATTTCGGGTGCGTATGCGAGGTAGGTGATCCGCGCTTCCACGATTTCCAGCCCTGCGAACGCGACGTTTTCCTGAATCTGTTCCCGGATGCGGGATGCCACGATGTTCGCCGAGCCGCGCAGACTTCCTTCATCCGCCACGCCGTCTCCGGTGGTATCCACGTTGGGAGCAACGTCATAGGGATAGATGCGGACGATTTCACGGAGCGCGGAGTCGCACTGGAGGGAGAGATATTCCTTGTAGTTGTCGACGTTGAAGACGGCCTTTGCGGTGTCGGTGACGCGCCACATGACGGCGATGCCGATTTCCACTGGGTTGCCGAGGCAGTCGTTGATTTTTTGGCGGTTGTTGTTGAGGGTCATGATCTTGAGGGAGATTTTCTTCGACGCAAATTCACCGGTGTTCACGCTGACGGAACCGTTCGACGCGACATGGATGCCTGCGTTTGCAGAGTTGACGTCGCCGCTCTGGTTGAGCTTGGTCTGCGCCGCGGGATTGACGGCAGTGCAGAAGGGGTTGACGTAGAAGAAGCCTTCCTCGCGCACGGTTCCGATGTATTTGCCGAACAGGGTGAGAACCACGGCTTCGTTGGGACGGATGACCTTCAGACCGAGCCACCAGATCCAGCCGATGCAGAGATAGAGAAGGCTGAGAACGAACAGCGGGATGGCGAGAACGGATCCGTTGTCCATTCCGATGCCGCCGAATACGACACCGGCGACTGCTGCGATGTATGCGAGAACGGATAAGAGGAGAACCTTCCATCCGCCTGCGGGACGAAGAATCTTTTCCTGAACATGGGATGCGGTATTCTTTGACATAATGCTTGCTCCTTTGCGCTGAATTGATATCATTTTGATATCACACTTATATTATAGCACGCGCGGAAGATTCTGTCAAGGCGTATTCTACCGATCCGGGATATTATCCAAATCATGTGCATAAAACGGGCAAAAATTTATCAGGTACCTTCACAAAAATCATCAGGTACCTTATTGACATCGCATCAAACCTGTGTTATAATACCGTCAGGTACCTTACAAAAACTGCAAAGGAGGAACCATGCCCACTCTTGAGGAAGAAATTCTCGGCAAGCTGCGCAGACTCAATGCCATGTCACGCAGACACCCGAAGCAGAACGATCCCGAACTGCCGCCTCCGCCGGAAGGAGACGCACCGCCGCCCGAGCCGGAGAAGAAGAACCACGGCCGCGGAAGACTGGTGGCACTCCTGATGGACAACGGACCCATGGCGCAGTCCCAGCTTGCGGCAAGCCTCGGCATCCGTCCGCAGTCACTGTCGGAGCTGATCGGCAAGGTCGAAGCGGACGGGATGGTAACGCGCCGTCAGTCCGAGGAAGACAAGCGGCAGACCATTGTATCCCTCACCGAAAAGGGAAGAGCAAATGTGGAGACCTTCCGCGCGGCGCATAAAAAGCACGCTGAGGAGTTTCTCGCACCGCTCACTGAAGAAGAAAAACAGCAGTTTTCCGATCTGCTGAAAAAACTCATCGACGCTCGGAAAGAGCAGGAAGATTAAGGAGGTAATAGTATGGGACCTGGAGGACACGGAGGACCACCCGGAGGACACGGCGGACCGGAAATGTTCATGGGCAAAAGAGAGAGAATGATGC
>JAFTPW010000414.1:0-3502 GCA_017463075.1 Clostridia bacterium | reverse complement strand
TCCAGGCACTCCTGGTTGCCGAATCGAGAGCCCGGCAACGGAGGGTTCTCGCGCCGCCTGCGTAGGGCATAAAATCAAATTGAAAAGCGGAGCTTTTCTACATCAAATTCCTAACGCGTTAGGCAAAACTTCATTTAAAGATGAAAGAATAAATAAAAAAGAATAAATAAGAAAGCAGGTTTACAGCCATGCCTTCCCAGACCATCCAGTGGTTCCCCGGGCATATGGCAAAAACCCGGCGGCTCATTACCGAAAACCTCTCGCAGGTGGATATCGTCATCGAGCTGCTGGATGCCCGGATTCCCAAATCCTCAAAAAATCCCGAAATCGATAAACTTACCAGCCAGAAACCCCGCCTTACCCTCCTCACAAAAGCCTCCCTCGCCGATCCCGCAGTTACTAAAAAATGGATCGAATATTACTCCCGCAAAAATAACTGCCGCGCACTTGCCATCGATACCGTCACGGGTGAAGGCATCAAGTCCATCCAGACCGCGGTGCGCGAAATCCTCGCCGATAAGCTCAAGCGCTACGCTGACAAGGGCATGTCCGGGCGTCAGGTGCGTGCCATGATCGTCGGCATCCCCAACGTCGGCAAATCCTCCCTCGTCAATAAGCTCGGCGGAAAGAAGGCGGCAAAGGTCGAGAACCGTCCCGGCGTCACGCTCACCAAGCAGTGGGTCACCACCAGCATCGGCATTGAGCTCCTCGACATGCCCGGCGTTCTCTGGCCGAAGTTCGACGACAAAATCACCGGCGAAAACCTCGCGTTCACCGGAGCAATCCGCGACGCCATTCTCGATACCGAGGAGCTCGCCTCCCTGCTCTGCAAACGCATCTACGATATCGCACCCGATCTGTTCTGCGCACGCTACAAGCTCGAGAAGGACGCCCTCACCGAATGCACGCCGTATGATCTGCTCTGCGCGGTGGCGAAAAAACGCGGCTTCCTCATCTCCGGCGGCGAGCTGAACACCGAACGCGCGGCTACCATCGTCCTCGATGAATTCCGCGACGTGAAAATCGGACGGATCACGCTGGAATTCCCGCCCGAGATCCAAAAAGACGCGCAACCTGAAGAACCCAAAACCGAGGAAAAATCCCATGACTGACTACACCTTTGACGCAGGCTACGCGAAACAGTACGGCGTCGTCTGCGGAACCGATGAAGCCGGACGCGGGCCTCTTGCGGGATCGGTCGTTGCGGCGGCTGTTGTTCTCCCGGACGGCATCGTGATCGAAGGACTCGACGACTCGAAAAAGCTGACCGAGAAAAAGCGCGAGAAGCTCTTTGACGTCATCATCAACTCCGCCGCAGCATACGGAATCGCAGAAGCCACCGAAACCGAGATTGACGAAACCAACATCCTCGCCGCCTCCCTTCTCGCCATGCGCCGTGCCGCGGATCAGGTAAAGGAAAAACTCGCGGAAAAAGGCATGGAAATCGGCGTGGTGCTCATCGACGGCAACCGGCAGACCGATTTCGGTGTTCCTTCCGTCACAGTCGTACACGGAGACGCGATTTCACAGTCCATTGCGGCGGCGTCCGTGCTTGCGAAAGTGACCCGTGACCGGCAGATGCTTGACATGGACGCGCGCTATCCCGCATACGGATTCGCCGTGCACAAGGGATACCCGACTCCGGCACACAAGCTGGCGGTATTTGAGCACGGTCCCTGCCCGATTCACCGGAAATCGTTCCTCGGATTCCTCGAGCGCGACCGGGAAAAGCTGACGGCGGCTCTGGAGAAAAAGCGGAATGGATAACCGCGCATTCGGCAGACTCGGCGAGAACGCGGCATCGCTCTGGCTCGAGAAGCAGGGCTGCACCGTCCTTCAGCACAATTTATACATCGGGCACAGCGAAGTGGATCTCCTGCTCGCGGACGGAGAGTATCTCGTGTTCGCGGAAGTCAAGACCCGGCGTGCCCATCCCGATCATCCCGACGCGTTCGGCTCCCCATCCTCCGCCGTGGACGCGAAAAAATCCGCATTCCTCATCCGCGCGGCAGAGGACTACATGGCATCCCACCCGGACGAGACCCGCATCCCGCGCATTGACGTGATTGAAGTCTACGCCGATCCGCTTGCCGGTGAATTCCGCGTGACGGACGTTGTCTGGATGAAAAACGCCGTCGTGAAAAACGCGAAATTCGGGCGTAAGAACATGAAAACCTATTAAGACAACCGAAAATTCACCTTCACTGAGGTACTGCATATGAAACTTTTTGACCTGCACTGCGACACAGCCATGGCGGTTTACGGTTCCATGGCGTCTCTTTACTCCAACAACTGCCACGTGTCCCTTGAAAAATCCGCATGCTTTGACAAGTACGTTCAGCTCACCGCATTCTTTACCGCACCCCGTACATCCGACGAGGACGGCTGGAACCAGTTCTGGCGCGCCCGCCGCAGAATGCTCGACGAATGCGACCGTCACGGCGTCAGACTGATTCAGTCCGCATCCGAGCTTGATGCGTTCGACAAATCCTCCGACAAAACCGCGTTCATCTTCACCATCGAGGATGTGCGCATGCTGGCGGGACATCTCGAACGCGTAGAACAGCTCTACGAGGGCGGCGTGCGGGTCGTGACTCCTCTCTGGGGCGGCGCAACCATCATCGGCGGCTCCCACAACACCGAGGAAGGTCTGACCCCGTTCGGACGCGCGGCAGTGGAAGAAATGCTCAACGTCGGCATCACGCCCGATATCTCCCACGCATCCTTCCGCTCGACTGACGAAATCCTCGATCTCTGCGAAAAGCACGGCAAGTCCCCCATCGCAACCCACATGAATTCCTACACCGAATGCCCGCACACGAGAAACCTCACCGACGAACGCTTCGAGAGACTCGTCAAGCTCGGCGGTATTGCCGGTGTCAGCCTCTGCCCGCCGCATCTGAAGAAAGGCAAGGGATGCACCTCCGCGGACGCGATCCGTCATTTCGTACACTACAACGGCATGCATCCGGAATCCACCGCGTTCGGCTGTGACCTCGACGGCACCGATCTTCCCGCAGACATGCACGACATCCGCGACCTCGTTCCGCTGACCGAAAAGCTCGGCGAGCTCGGCATGAACACGGATGAGATCACCTACGGCAACGCGTACCGCTTCATGATGAAGGTTCTGAAGTAATTTCCATAAAAATCCACCCACGAAATCAGGTATGAAACCATGAAATTCAAATCCACACGCGATACCTCGAAAAATCCCGCCCTCGTTTCCGCTGCATATGCGATCAAAACCGGTCTTGCCCCGGACGGAGGCCTGTACATTCCCGAATCCGTTCCCGCACTGACAAAGGCGGATTTTGACGCGCTCATCCCCATGACGTACGAAGAGCGCGCGGCGAAGATTCTCTCCCTCTACCTCACCGACTACACCTGCGACGAGCTGTATGCCGATGCCTGCGCCGCTTACGCTCCCGAAAAGTTCGGGGACTATGCCGCTCCGCTTCACGCCATGTCCGACGGGACTTACTCCCTCGAGCTGTGGCAC
>JAFTPW010000413.1:0-5607 GCA_017463075.1 Clostridia bacterium | reverse complement strand
TCGGCTCCGTTTTCTTCATTATTTTAATATATACCGCAGAATCTTCCTCTCACCCCGGAAATCGGCTTCATCGGCGAAATCGAATCCGCAGGACAATGCGGTGCGCCGGGACGCTGTGTTGCCGGGATCCGTGCAGACGACGGGTGAGGGAATTCCGTGACTGCGGCAGAGTGTGACGGCATGCGAAAGAAGCTGTTTTCCGTATCCCATCCTGCGGCAGAACGGACGGATGTGGTATCCGATGTGCCCGGCGTAGGTCGTCACGAAATCGTCATCTGTGAGACGCACGCTGACAATGCCGGTGAGCTGCTTTCCGTCGTATGCGAGATACACAAGTGTCCGGTAGAATCCGTGCTTTTGTGCCTGCTCCGACGCCAGAAGCCGGATTCGCTCGAGCCACAGGGCATAGGAATCGAACGCTCCGAGCCCCGCGCTGCCGTCAAATTCGCCGTCGTATGCCGTGACTTCAGCGGTGTAGCCGAGTATATCCGTGCGGTGAACTTCCGACGGCGGGACAAATGTGAGCATGGCAAATCCTCCCATTGGAAAAATACATCAAAAAATCGAAACGGAAAATCCTGCATGAATAAAACCGACGCGGCGCGGGTAAAATGAATACGGAGTGAGGACGTGCACCGGGTGGGAATCCGATGTGTCATTCTCACCCGAAATTCACAACCGGAAGGTGTAAATCATGGAAGAGATGAAAAAGCCCAATCACTGCATCGCATGTACCGTAGCACAGTGCGCACATCACGCGGATACCACCGACTACTGTGTTCTGGATAAGATCATGGTCGGCACTCACGAAAAGAACCCCACAAAGGCGGAATGCGTCGACTGCGAATCCTTCGTTCTCTCTGCGGAAAAGGCGAAGAACTGCGCGGGCGGAACCTGCACCAAGTAAATCCCGACAGACAGGCGCGGCTCAGACTGCGTCTGTTTTTTCGTTCAGGCGGCGGAGAATTTCGTCAAATCCGGCGGTATCCGCGAAAAATCGCCAGTCCGGAGAGGTCAGAATCCGGTACAAGGCATCCGCGGCGCAGATTTTCTCCTCGGTTTCGGCGGACTCACCCATGACGGCGTACACATCGTAATCCGGAATTTGCTTCCGGTTGTCGTACCGCACAGCAGAGTCACAGGCAAGATTCAGCTGTAAAATCATCTCATCCCGCCGGTCACTCCACGCATAAGCACGGGCGAGGGTTTCGTGGCACTGCATCAGCGTCAGATCAAAATGCCCCGTTTCGTTGAATTCCTCAAGCACCCGCACCGCACGGCTGTATTCCCGGATGGCAAGCGCATTGTCGTTGTGTTCGAAGGCATACGGCGCGATCAGTCCGACGAGGAGCGAATACTCGTGCATGCATCCCAGGACCGTTTCGTCCAGAAGCCGCATGGAATCCCGGTTCGCCTTTTCTTCCATGTCAATCGTCACCCGCATGGCACGGGGATACAGTCCGACGCCGCCCAGCAGTTTTCCGTTGTAATACCGGGCATTGTCAAAATCACGCCGGGAGAACGCGATGACGGAGAGAAAATGAGCTGCCCACGCGCGCCGGTTTTCGTTTTCCGTGTTCCGCATGACGGTTTCAAAGCCTTCTTCTGCCAGACGAAGCAGAGTTTCACGCCCGGACCTGTCTTTGTGACGCGCATTCACGAACCGGTGCCGCGCAAGCTCAAACGTCAGCCGATTGTCACCCGGATACCGCGCGAGTGTCCGTGCAAGCAGAGCAGTGGATTCGTCATGCATGCGCTGTCCGGAAAGACGGTTTGCCTCCGCGATGACTTCGTCGATTGTCCGTCGCACATTCCGTTCACAGCCGAGCAGATAGTCCACGGATACATCAAAAATCTCCGACAGCCGGGGCAGCAGGGAAATATCCGGCATGGACGCGGCGCATTCCCATTTGGAGACCGCCTGTGTGGATACGCCCAGCATTTCCGCAAGCGCTTCCTGCGTGTATCCCTTTTCCCGCCGGAGGGACGCGATGGTTTCGTTCAGTTTCATGTGATAATCCTCCCTGATTGGTGTACGGGATCATTATACCCCGGATGTCGCGGGAATGCCATCATGCTGTTGGAGTGTCAGGTGGAAATTTTATCAACCGGCAGTGGATTTTTGACCCGGCGCTTCACAATCTCCCAGAGCAGGCACGCGCCGACGGAGACTGCATACACGAGCACGAACCGCACGCCGAGCCGCAGGGTGATTGACGTCAGTCCGATCCGGTTCATGAGGGAATCCACGAGGAAAATGAACAGCGGATGGATCAGGTACACGTTGTAGGACGCGGCGTCGGTCAGCTTCATCCACGGCTTTTCCGCCAGCGGAGCGAGTTTCAGTGCGATGCACAGCGTGAAGAGAACGGCGGCGGTGCAGTAGAGCGTGTGGAAATTCTCCGCCCATGAGGGATAATACAGCCCGCGGCGGATGACGATGAGGTTCGCGCAGTCCACGATGCCCGTGAGCACAAACAGGACGCAGATCTCCCGCACGTGCCGCTTCAGCATCCGCACGAACGACGGATAGTACCTGCCCGCGAAAATCCCGGCGGTGAAGTAGAAGAGATACGACCAGAACATCCTGCCGTTCAGATCAAACGCGGCGCCGAACTGCGCAAGGATTTCCGGGAACGCCGTCTTCATCACGGTCATCAGGAGCAGGGAAACCGTCACGGAAAGAACCGCGCTCCGACGGCTGATCCATCTCCACAGCGGCATGAGAAGATAGAACTGGCAGATGACGGCGACGAAATAGAAGTGTCCGACAAGCCCGCCCGTCAGAAGCTCGCGTGAAAAATGCGAAACCGACGGCGTGATGCGGCCTGTGACGATGCTGTACGCATAGATCAGGCAGAAGACGAAGAGATAGGGAAGCACCACGCGTTTCAGGCGGGAGAGATAGAATTTACGGTAGGAAAACGGCTTGGAAGACGGCAGGAAGAGCTTGAGTCCGGACAGGAACAGAAATCCCTGCACCACAAACGAGGCGGCGCGGTGAAGGGACTGGAGCAGAAGAAAGTGAACGCTGTCCCGCTGATACCCGTCAACACCCTCCGCCGCGACGTGGATGAAGATCACCAGCAGCATGAAAATCACCGACGCAATGGTCAGTTCTCCTTTGCGCTGTTTCGGCATAATGCACCTCCGGTGGAAAATTTTTCTTCATTATATCATAAAGTCCGCGGCGGTGCAAGTGCCTGTCAGCAGATCGCCCGGAGTCAGTAGATCTCGCGGAGTCAGTAGATCTCCCGGAGTCAATAGATCTCCCGGAGTCAGTAGATCTCCGAGTGGTCCTTGAACCCGATTCTCTGCCACGACAGCTTGTCCGCGCACAGGTACGATCCGCTGTACACCACGTGATCTCCGTAACGCTCTCTCAGCCCGTCGATGGTGTGCTCGAGGGAGAGAAGCTGTGCCTGCTTTGCGGTGTCCGTGAACATGTCGAGCTGCTCGGGCGCGGTTTCGTTTGTGATGTAGATCGCCCGCACCGTCACGCTCCGGATATCGCACCGCCACACATGCTTCTGACGGAATACCCGCATGGCTCCGCGGGAAATATCGCGTGCAAGCTGGGTCGATCGCGGGAACTTCATCTGATACTCCCGGATTGTCATGTCGTTTTCGCGGATGGATACCGCCACGCCGCCGCAGGAGATGTGATTTTTTCGCAGCTTCATGCCGATTTCCTCCGACAGCTCGATGATGGTGTCGAAAACCTCGCGCTCAGTGGTCAGATCCGCCGTGGTTGTAGTGCCGTGACCGACGGATTTGATGGGACAGCGGTCGTCCTGATTCATCACCGGCGAGTTTTCCAGCCCGTTCGCGTACGCCCAGAGCACGTATCCCATTTTCCCGAAGTACGAGTGAAGCAGCTCCGGCTGACAGCGCGCGATGTCCCCGATGGTGCGGATGCCGCGGTACCACAGCTTTTTGTAGGTCTTCATTCCGACGCCGAGCATTTCGTGCGCGGGCAGGGACCAGATCACCTCGCGGAAGGTCTCGGGCGGAATCACCGTCACCGCGTCCGGCTTTTTCATGTCCGAGCCGAGCTTGGCGAAGATTTTATTGAAGGAAACGCCCACGGAAATGGTCAGTCCCGTCTCCGCCTTCACCGACTGCCGGATTTCGTCGGCGATTTTCATGCCGTCCCCGAAGAGGTAGAGACTGCCCGTCACGTCGAGAAAGCACTCGTCAATCCCCATGGCTTCGATCTGATCGGTGTAGCGCTGATAGATCCCGCGTACGGCACGGCTGTAATCGAGGTATTTGTCGTAGTGCGGCTCGAGGGAGATCAGCCCCGGACATTTGTTCATCGCCTGCCACACTGCCTCTCCGGTCATCACGCCGTACTTTTTCGCGATGTAGTTTTTCGCCAGAACAATTCCGTGACGCTCCGCTGTGGATCCGCCGACAATCACCGGTTTTTCCCGCAGTTCCGGATGATCGAGAAGCTCCACGGAGGCGAAATAATTGTTCAGGTCGCAGTGCAGAATGGTCCGGTATGCGGGATTTTCGCTCCATGCGCAGTCCGCCTGACGGAACCGGAAAAACGACTGCTGTGTCATAGGAAAAACCTCCCTGAAAAATGTTTGCAGAAACCATTGACAAACGGCTTGTTCTGTGGCATAATAGAATCACAGAAGAAACAATCGTTCGTTTGTTCTGGTTGTATTATACACGAACAATTGTTCTTTGTCAAGGCATAACGCAAAGTTTTGGAGAAGAATTTTCTGGAAATTTCAAGGAGCGGAGGTGGACGTATGTGCGGACGGTATCAGGCATGGATTGAGGATGACGAGCTGATGTACATCATCGAGCGGGAAAAGCGCGGGAGTGTGATGCAGTATTTCCGGCAGAACGAGGTGTTCCCGGGGACGACGATGCCGCTTCTGTACGGTTCCTACGCATCGGTGCGGGCGCATCTGTCCTTCTGGGGCTTTGAGATGAAGTCGGGCAAAAAATCCCAGCTTCTCATCAACGCGCGCTCGGAGACGGTGTGCGAGAAACCCATGTTCCGTCAGCCGTTTGAAAATGAACGTGCCGTGATTCCGGTGACGGCGTACTACGAATGGTCGGGCGGCGTGAAATACCGGATTTTTGCCGATGACGGTGCGCCGCTTCTGCTGGGAGCCGTCGAGAAAACCGATCCCGCGGGCGTGCGCCGTCATGTGATCCTGACTTCGGAGGCGAAGGGAATCCCGGCGAGAATCCACGACCGCATGCCCCTCTTTATCCCGCGGCGACGGCTCGAGGATTGGCTGTACGACACGGATTACGCACGCCGGCGTCTGACGGAGGAATCGGAGCTTGTCATCCGCGCGGAGGCGGTGTAACGGAAAAATCCGTCGGATTTGATCGAAATTTCCGAAATATTGTTTACAATCCCGTCTCCTGTATGGTATAATGTACAAAACCGACAGGAGGCTTGCTGTGGGAATTCTTGATTTTCTTGTGAATATCCTGTTTCCGCCCCGTTGTCTGATCTGCGGAAGACCGTCGGACAGCAGCGGACTGTGCGAAGATTGCCGGGGCGAGTATGTGCGGGAGCTGTTTGAAAAATGTCCCGTATGCGGAAAATCCCCGTCTGACTGCCCCTGCGGC
>JAFTPW010000412.1:0-5068 GCA_017463075.1 Clostridia bacterium | reverse complement strand
TCCCGGTGCACCTCATCGGCGGCGGCAAGCCATCGGTAACAGGAGGCATAGGCGGCGGATTTCAGTGCGGCTCTTTCCTCCAGCTCATGCCGATGAGGTTCCAGTGCCGCGGGATCCCAGAATTTCGACACATCGATGATGGCGGAGGATGCCCCGGGTACCTTCATCTCCCGGACGTGAGGCGCCGTTCCGTCCAGCACCGCGATTCTCCCGCCGATCACCACGCAGTCCAGGGAATCGGGATCGGATCCGCACAGGTAGTACCGGCATTCAGTCCCCCGTTTCTCCGCCGCCGACCCGATCTTCCGCATCAGGGTGCTCTTGCCCGTGCCGGATCCGCCCTTGATGATGTACACCCGATCCAGTCTGCTCTCGTCGGCAATGGTGTCGTAGGAACTCTGAAAGCCCGACGGCGTGTTTGCTCCCGCGAAATAATCCGCACCCGTCTCGACCGCAAGCCAGTTGTCGTATATGGATTTCATAAAAACCTCCGAAATTCCGTGATTCAGAAGCAGTTTATGCCCGTTTGTGCGGTTTTGTTAATAAAACAGCATACGGAATATCGTTTTGTTGTGAATATTCTTCCTTCGGATATGCAAAAAACACTTGAAATCTGCCGTCAACAGGT
Organism: Clostridia bacterium; assembly: GCA_017463075.1. Lineage (GTDB taxonomy): Bacteria > Bacillota > Clostridia > Oscillospirales > CAG-272 > UMGS1696. Next base: position 4,440 of record JAFTPW010000412.1, on the reverse strand, counting down.
GTATAATATAGAAAATTCATTCAAACGGAGGCATATTATGCTGAATATCAGAATTGAAAGAACCGCATCTCCGAAGACCAAGCCCGATTACTCCAAGCTCGGCTTCGGTAAATATTTCACCGACCACATGTTCCTCATGAACTACTCCACCGAAAAGGGCTGGCATGACGCACGCATCGTTCCCTACGGTCCCATCGCGCTGGATCCTTCCGCAATGGTGTTCCATTATGCGCAGGAACTGTTCGAAGGTCTCAAGGCTTACAGACGTGCTGACGGCGGCATCCAGCTGTTCCGTCCCCAGAAGAACATCGAAAGAATGAACAACACCTGCGACCGTCTCTGCGTGCCGAGAATCGATCCCGATGACGCACTTCAGGCAATCAAGGCTGTTGTGGAAGCGGACAAGGACTGGGTTCCCTACGACGAAGGCACCTCCCTGTACATCCGTCCCTTCATCATCGCAACCGATCCCATGCTCGGCGTACATCCCTCTCACACCTACATTTTCGCAATCATCCTTTCTCCCGTCGGTTCCTACTATGAAGCAGGCATCAACCCGGTCAAGATCGGCATCGAACGCGAATACGTACGCTGTGTCAAGGGCGGTACCGGTATGGCAAAGGCAGGCGGCAACTACGCGGCTTCCCTCATCGGTCAGAAGAAGGCGGAAGAATACGGCTACGCGCAGGTTCTGTGGCTGGACGGCGTTGAACGCAAGTACATCGACGAAGTTGGCGCAATGAACGTATTCTTCGTGATCGACGGCGTGGTTATCACTCCCGAACTCACCGACGGCAACATTCTCCCCGGCGTTACCAGAAACTCCTGCATTGCACTGCTCAAGAAGTGGGGCATGCCCGTTGAAGAACGCAAGCTCTCCATCGACGAAGTGATTGAAGCGCACAAGAACGGCAAGCTGAACGAAGCATTCGGTACCGGTACCGCGGCTGTTATCTCTCCCATCGGCGAGCTGTTTGACGAGGGCGAAAAGATGGTCATCAACAACAACGAAATCGGTCCCGTTGCGAAGAAGCTCTACGACGCCATCACCGGCATGCAGTGGGGCAAGTGCGCCGACGACATGGGCTGGATCGAATGCGTCGACTAAAGTCTCCTAAGATAAGAGATAATAGAGAATAGATAAAAGATAATATCTGGATTTCACGCTCGGGCTGTATGGTTCGGGCGTTTTTTCCTACTGTTGGTTGGAAAGAAGTAGCGGACGGGTCGCTTTACATGGGGCGGAAAATGATATATACTGTGTACAACGGTACCGGAATTTTGATTAAGGAGTACGATTATGAATGAAACGATGGGTCAGATCATCCGCCGTCTGCGGAAAGAGAGAGATCTCACGCAGGAGGAATTGGCGGAGCTGCTGAATGTCTCAAATCAGGCGGTTTCCAAATGGGAGCGGGACGAGTCCATGCCGGATATCTCGCAGGTTGTGCCGCTGGCGAATGTGTTCGGCGTGACGACAGATGTGCTGTTCGGGATGAGCGGGACGGATGGGTCGGAGGAAGCCTGCCGGATTGTGCGGGAAGCAAATGAACTTGAACTTCAGGAATACGGAAACACCGCCTCCTTTCTTGCTGCCTATGAAATGCTCGTTGACGAAATCAGGAAACATCCGACCAATCTGATTCTGCTGAACAACTGTGTCGGGAAGGCGCTTTCCCTGTGTCTGCCCGAAAACGGTTCTATGTATATACCGGAGCGTGCGGACGAGATTGCGGCTGAGACCGAGCGGCAGGCGAAACGGATTCTGATGTTCTCAAATAATGCATCGGACGTCATGCGGGCGCATCAGATTCTGGTTTATCTGTATTCCTCCCGCGGTGAGTTTGACAAAGCAGAAGCCGAAGCGGACTGTTTTCCCGAACGTGTTGATTTCACTTACCATTCTCATCATGCGCGTGTGGCTGAAATGCAGAAAGACTGGGACAGAATGATCCGACATCTCAGGCAGGACATTCACTGGGCACTTCAAACTCTGGAAGACGCCATCGTGCAGATGGGCAAGGCTTATTTTTCAAAAGGATTGTACGTCGAATCCATCGAGACATATGAATGCTGGTTCCGGATCATACATACGGTGTGTGACGGAAAATTCCCGCCATACCACGATTTTGACTCCGGCGACTGCTATCTCCTGCTGGCTGAGGCATATCTCGCGCTCGGAGATACGGACAAAGCCATGGAAAACGTGGAAAATTCCGTGCACTACTGGCTCGGCACACGGTCTTGCACACCGTCGTCCTCCGGCAGATGCTCCCGGATTCTGATTGACGACTGGTGGTACGGCTGTCCCGATGATGTGCTGAAAGTCAAGCTGACCGGCAAGCTGGAGTCCCCTACCCTAGATCCTCTCCGGGACTGCGAACGGTTCCGCGCTCTTATCGAAGAGGTCAGTTCCCTATGAATCACAAACGCTCATACCCCGCGGTGTGGGCGTTTTTCCATGCAAAAAACCGCAGGTTTCCCCACGGTTTTCGCGTACCCCGTCAACGTATGCGCCGGGGATTCAGAATTCTTCGTTCTGTTCTCTGCGGTTCTTGTTCTGGTTCTGTTCGTTCTTGTTCTGATTCTGCTGGTTCTGCTGATTCTTGTTCTGGTTCTGGCTGTTGTTCTGATTCTTGTTCTGGTTGCTGTTCTGGTTCTGCTGGTTCTTGTTCTGATTCTGGTTGTTTTCCATGATTATCACTCCGTATCCTTGATTTTCCGGGGGTACGGGTCTATTATGCCTCGTCCCCTGCGGATTTATGCATCAGTCGAGCATATTTTTCACGGTCAGGAGAATCTGCGCGGTCTGTCCGCGGTCGAGGATATCGTTCGGTGCGATCTTCCCGCTTCCGGTTCCCTTGAAGATACCGGCGTCGGAGAGTGCGTAGAGGGAGCTTTTTGCCCACACGGGAACGTCGCTGTGATCGGCGAATACGGCAACGGCATCCGGCTCCGACTTGCCGAGGATTGCATTGAGAATCACTGCCGCTTCTGCACGGGTGATCTTTGCCTCAGGCAGGAAACAGAGCTCGCCGTTCTCCCAGGATCCGCTGACGATGCCGAGATCATACGCGCGGTTCACGTAGCCCGTGGCTGACGCGGAAATGGCGTCGTGATCGGAGAAAACGGTTTGTGTCGGTGCGATTTCCCCGGCTCCGAGCGCTTTCATCACGGTAACGAGAAATTCCTCACGGGTCATCTGCTCATCGGGGCGGAAGTAGAGCTGACCGTCGACCGATTCGGCATCCATGACATTCTCCGCCGCCATGACGAGAGCCGCGTTGTGTGCCCAGTGCCCTTCCATATCGGCGAAAACAAGATCGCATGCGGACTCGTCAATCTCGACAGTCACGGTCACGGGAGAGGAGTAATTGCCCCATTCATCCCGCACGGTGTAGGTGAACGAATCCGATCCGGTCATGCCGTCGCACGGGGTATAGCGATAATTCCCGCTGGTCGGATCGGTCAGCTCAAGGATGCCGCGCTCGGGTCTTGCGGTGATTTCAAACACAATCGCGTCCCCATCGGGATCGGAACCGTCGAGGGTACCGTACTGCGCGATATCCTGCTGAGACCAGACCGCCAGTGCATCGGGATCGGACGAGGCGACGGGGGCAAGATTGACGGAATCGGTGAATTTCAGTGCGCATTCGATGCTGTACTCTCCGTCCGCACGGAACCGGAACGACGAGGATTCACACGTTTTCGCCGGAGCGAACCGGAGCTGAGCGAGTCCGGATGCGCTGATGATCTGATTGACGCTGACGGGTGCCGATCCGTAGTAGAGTGTTCCGTCGGCGGATGGCGGAAGTGCGGTCACGGTGACGGATGCTGGCGTATAACCCAGCCCGTACGCGAAATCGGCGGCGGTGAAGGTGATATCCGTGGATACAAGGGAGGATTTGACCATGCCGCAGGATGCTGTCAGATGCTCAAGCGCAGGAGAAAGCATGGCGGAGGAATACGCGGACACGGGTACGGTCAGAACAGCGGCAAGCAGAACGGTCAGGATGAGTCGTTTCATGGGACGATCCTTTCATTGGTGGGATTGGTTGTTCAAATCTATGCCGCGCAGGATCGGTTTATGCTTGACACAACGGGACAGGATGTGATAAAATGAAAAAAACACTTGTTATGCAAGGAGAATTTCCCATGACACTGCGTGAACGTGCCATTGCCGCGCTGGAATACCGGATTCCCGATGCGGTTCCCACATTTGAACTGGAATTTCAGCTGACACCGGAGCTGATGGGTGACGGACGGGATTTCATATCCAGCTGGCAGCTCGACGGACTCTCCCCGCTGGAGCGTGAGAAAAAGCTGTACGAAAATGCTCAGCTGATGGTTGAGGTGTATTCCAAGTTCGAATACTCGATTTTCAACGTGGCGTACCTGAATTTTGAAGATGTGAAGACCACCGTGAAGTTCATCCGGGAG
>JAFTPW010000411.1:0-3111 GCA_017463075.1 Clostridia bacterium | reverse complement strand
TGTGCGATGCATTCCTTCGCGATTTCAACATAGCGTCTGCCGCGGTTATAGTCCCCGAAAATCGTGAGGACTTCCCGCTGTGCCATCTCAAAGAGGCATCCGCTTGCCGATTCGCAGACCATCTTGAAATACTTCCGCAGCGCATCCTCATCCATAGGACCGGGATTGGTCACGTATTCCGCGCGGGGCTTGCTGTAATAGATCACGTTCGTGCCGCGGAGATATTCGCCGACCTGCGCTTCGTTGTTGAACGGAGAGACGGACAGCTTGCGCAGATTCTTCCATTTGGAGAGATAATCCGGCCAGATGGCGTCGACGCGTTCACAGCATCCGTAGGACAGAAGTCCCATCCGCTTCACGAGACGATCCTGATAGGGGAACACGAATTCACCGAACACCTCGGGCGAGACTGCCGTGGTCTCCTGTGATTCGAGGAAGCCCCAGCACTGCGTGGTTTTCGTGACGGAATCGGCGGGCAGCTCATCTGTGTAGGAATAGCTTTCCTGCGGCAGAGGCGAGATGCCCACGGTGGGAAGCAGGAGTTTTTCGCTCTCAAGGAAGTCGTAGTAGTCCTCATACACCCGCGTCGCCATATCCATGACCTTGTGCAGAATCTCGGGACAGTCGTACATGGCGAGGTAGTAGTTTTCCATGCCCATCAGGTGTACGAGCGGATTGGTGATGGAGCCGGGCAGAGAATGCATCACGAGCTTTGTGGGCAGAATATCGCCGATGATCTCTTCAATCCAGCGGCAGTATTCGATCGTACCCGGAAGATCGGCACCGAAGCGTCCGCCTTTCAGCTTTTCCCATTCCTCTTCCAGATCCTCAATGACCGGGTCGATGTGGTAACCGCTGCCGACTTTTCCGGGGATTCTGCTGGTTTTCGCGCCGATTCCGAAGGGACTTGCCCATGCGCGGATCCCGATCGGCAGTTCGGAGGAAAGCGGCGTGTCGTCGTCAAACAGCTCACGTCCGACCATCGTGGAGAGAAGATAGGATTCCAGAGAACGCGCGGCATCGGATTCGCACTGCATACGCGGCGTGATTACTTCATGTGTGAAATTGCTGAACAGGAGGCGCACCGTGGGAGATTCCTTCCGTCCCTGCGCCAGAGCGTCCCATTTTTTCAGAATTTCGTCGTTTTTCGGGCAGTTCGCGTATTCCAGACGGCGCTTCGCGAGTGTCCGCAGGATTTCCCTGTCTTTGAGCGGAATCTGTTCCATATTGTGCTCCTTCGTTTCTGTTCTGAGTCTCTGCATCTATTTTATCATATCTGCACAAAGTTTTCAACATTTTCTTATCAATCCGTGACAGTTTGTCGTGATGTTTATTCGAAAAAAACTGTGTGCGCAGTAGTGTGTTTCGGATATATTGTCTGCAAAAATTTTCACCGGTTTCCGGCGGCACATATCGCACATTCCACTTGTAATAGGATGCATAAAATGCTATACTGTACTCAGAATAACTTTATCATATTATATGGAGCAAAATTATGGGAAAACTGATTGTCAGGGACCGATATCTTGCATGGGACAACGGAGAGCCGTTTTTCTATCTTGCTGACACCGCATGGGAGATTTTCCACCGTCTGGATCGCGACGACATGGCGTACTATTTCGAACAGCGTGCGCGTCAGGGATTCACGGCCGTTCAGGGAGTTGTGCTGGCGGAATTCGAAGGCGTGACCGTTCCGAATGCCTATGGTCGTCTGCCGTTTCTGTTCACCGGCGGCGTTCCCGATCCGACCCGTCCCGATCCTGGCGGCGAATACTCATACTGGGATCACGTGGACTACGCCGTGGAAACCGCGAGCCGGCACGGACTGTTCCTCACGATGCTTCCCACATGGGGCGACAAGTTCAATCTCCTCTGGGGCAAGGGTCCCGTGATTTTCAATGAAGAAAACGCATACCTCTACGGAAAATGGCTTGCCGGACGGTATGCGGAAAAGGAAAACATCATCTGGATGCTCGGCGGAGACCGTCCTCTGGAACCACAGCACAAATGTATTGTCGGCGCAATGGCTGAGGGAATCCGCGAATCGGACGGGAATCATCTGATAACCTTCCATCCGCCGGGATGCAGAACGTCCCTCAACACCGCAGGAGACGCCGGATACATCGACTTCCATACAGCGCAGACCGGACACGGCGTGGAACAGTGCTATGAATCCGACAGCGTCATGCTGGAAATGGCCGCCGGTTCGCCGAAGCCGTACATGGACTCCGAGCCGCGCTACGAAGACCATCCCGCCTGCTTCAACGACAGAATCGGCTATTACTGGAACGCGGACGATGTGCGCCAGAACGCTTACTGGAACCTGATGACCGGCGTCTGCGGACATACCTACGGCAATCACTGCATCTGGAGCATGACAACGGAGCCCGGCAGTTATTTCCCGTTCCCGTGGCGCGAAGCACTCCTGCATCCGGGCGCCGAACAGATCCATCTGCTCAAAGAACTGCGGCTGATCCATGGTTATTTCTCTTTCCGTCACGCCCCGGAGCTGATTGCCGCCGATTATGCGGGTATGGCGCATCTTGCAGCGGGCAGAGGTGACGATTACGGGTACATCTATACGCCGCTGGGACTTCCCGTCACCGTGAATCTGAGCGAGTTCAGGGGCTCCGGTCAGCTCCGCGCCAAATGGTTCGACTGCCGCACCGGTCAGACACATGTGTTCGCCATCCTCCCGAACCGCGGCAAAACCACCCTTGTTCCTCCGACTCAGGGCAAGGGCTGTGACTGGGTTCTGATTCTCGAGGAGGTACACTGAATCCGCTCCCTGCCGCCGGACATCCGGTCATAAAAGTAAAAAACGGAACTCCGTCATTGATGCATAATTTCCCGGATATTGCGGACACTATCTCTGCTGGCAATTCTGTTAAGCAAAGGAGATTTTGTATATGAAAGCAACCGGCATTGTACGCCGCATCGACGATTAGGTTATAATAGGAGCAAGGTCAGAAAGCCTTGAAAACACTGGTGTTTCGCTGATTTTGTCCAACTTCACGAGCATAGTTAAAGCAAGCTGTATGACTGCGGTGAGCTGCAACCGCGCTCTGAGAAAGGAGGACGCAGCAATAAAACTAAATACCCAACGGGATA